>JAJPIT010000082.1 GCA_021324615.1 Terriglobia bacterium
GACGTTACACATTTGTCTATCGCACGCTTTCTTCGGTTTTCGGCTCATTTGCAGATGCTTCCCGTGCTGGAAAGCGGCGAGGAGACGCTGATCGGCGGGCAGGCGGTGATGGAGGGCGTGATGATGCGCGCTCCGCACAGCTACTGCGTCGCAGTGCGCAAGCCGAACGGCGAATTGACCACGGAGCAATGTCCGGTGCACCGCATGTCGGAAAAATATCCGGTGTTCCGCTGGCCGGTTTTGCGAGGCCTGGGAACGCTGGGGCAGGCTATGACGCTGGGCGTGAAGGCGCTGAAGTTTTCGGCCAACGCCGCGCTCGATGAAGAAGGCGGCAAGCCGGTCGAGATTTCGTCCTGGATGATGTCAATCAGCCTGGCGGTAAATCTCGCGTTCTTCGTGTTCCTTTATAAATTCGTCCCGCTGTTTTTGGCGACGCGGCTTGGCGCGATGTTTCCCGCGCTGGCCGGCCGTACGCCGACGAACTTTATCGACGGCGGTATTCGTATCTTGATTTTTCTGGCCTTTCTGTTTCTTCTTTCGCGAATGAAGGATATCCGCCGGGTTTTCGAGTACCACGGGGCCGAGCATAAGGTCGTTTTCAACTATGAAGCAAGGGAGCCGGTGACGGTGGAGAACGCGCAGAAGTTTCCCACCTTCCATCCGCGGTGCGGCACGAATTTTCTGGCGGTGGTGCTGGGGATCTCGTTTTTGCTGTATCCGCTGTTGCCGGTGGACGGCTTCTTGCCGCGCTTTGCCCTGCGTGTCGCTCTGCTGCCGCTGATTGCGGGGATCGCCTATGAGATCATCCGTTTTGCGGCCAAACGGCAAGGGTCGCTGATGGGCCTGCTGAGCAAGCCGGGATTGTGGCTGCAGCGGATCACCACCAAGCCTCCGGACGATTCGCAAGCGGCGGTGGCGATTCACGCGCTGGAGGGCGCCATGGCGCTCGAAGAAAAGCAGGGCGGGGAACTGGTGATCGCCTGACACGGCTCGCCAGGCTTTTGCGGAGGCGCGCCTGCGGCGAAGCCGGGCGGAGTTTCGCTGCTAGAATGAAGACCAATGCAATATCAGCAAAGACTCGAGGAGATCGAGCGCCGCTTCGACGAACTGACGGCGCAGATGGCTGATCCGGCCGTCATCAACGATCCGGCGCAGTACCGCAAGGTGGCCAAGGCGCGGACCGACCTCGAGGAGGTGGTGGCGAAATTCGGCGAGGGGAAGTCGGCCAAACGCAATCTGGAGGAAGCCCGGGCGATGCTGAACGACGGGGACCCCGATCTGCGCCAGATGGCGCAGGACGAGGTGATCAAGCTCGAGCCGCGGCTTGCGCAGATCGAGGAAGATTTGAAGATTCTGCTGCTGCCCAAGGATCCGAACGACGAAAAGGACGTCGTTCTGGAGATCCGTGCGGGCACGGGCGGCGATGAAGCGACGCTGTTCGCCGGCGAGGTGTTCCGGATGTACACGCGCTTTGCCGAGTCGCGCGGCTGGAAAGTGGAGGTCACCTCGGCCAGCGAGTCGCCGGTGGGCGGATTGAAGGAAGTGACGGCGCTGATCAGCGGGAAACGGGTCTACAGCCAGCTCAAGTACGAAGGCGGCGTGCATCGGGTGCAGCGCGTGCCGGCGACGGAGCAGCAGGGGCGCGTCCACACCTCGGCCGTCACGGTCGCGGTGCTGCCGGAAGCCGACGAAGTGGAAGTGAAGCTGGATCCGAAGGATATCCGCATCGATACATTCTGCTCGTCGGGTCCGGGCGGGCAGAGCGTGAACACCACCTATTCGGCGGTGCGGATCACGCATTTGCCGACCGGCCTGGTGGTGTCTTGCCAGGATGAGAAGTCGCAGATCAAGAACCGCGCCAAGGCGGAGCGCGTGCTGCGGTCCCGGCTGTATGAGATGGAGCTTGAAAAGCAGCAGGAAAAGATCGGGGCGGAGCGGCGCAGCATGGTCGGCTCCGGCGACCGGAGCGAAAAAATCCGCACCTACAATTTTCCGCAGAACCGCGTGACCGATCATCGCATCGGACTGACGCTGCATCAGCTCGATCAGGTGATGGACGGCAAGCTGGATCCGATCGTCGAAGCGCTGACCGCGTACTTTCAGACGCAGAAGCTGAAGGAACACGGCGAGGCGGCGTAAACCCGGCGGGGCACGTCTTTTTGGCGGCAGGCGGGTTCCCTGATGACGATCCGCAGCGCTTTGCTTCAAGGCCAAAAGCTTCTCGAACAGGCGGGGGTTTCCGCGCCGCGGTTGACCGCCGAGGTGCTGCTCGCCCACGCGGCCGGATGCGACCGCGCCTGGCTCTACGCGCATTCCGATGAAGAGCTGCGCGAGCTGTGGTGGATTCACTACGGGCGCTATCTGCACGAGCGTCTGAAGGGCAAGCCGACCCAATACATCACCGGTCATCAGGAATTTTACGGCCGCGATTTTGTGGTCACGCCCGATGTTCTGATTCCGCGGCCGGAAACCGAGCACCTGATCGAAGCGGCGCTTGAGCATGCGCGCGGCGAGGTGCTGGATATCGCGACCGGGTCCGGCGCGATCGCGGTGACGCTCTCGCTGGAGGCGGCTCTTCGGGTGGCGGCGACGGATCTTTCTGAAGACGCTTTGCGCGTGGCGCGGAAGAACGCGGTCCGGCTCGGCGCGCGGGTTGATTTTGCCTGCTGCGATCTGGGGAGCGCCTTGCGCGGCGCGGCATTCGATTTGGTCGTGTGCAATCCGCCTTACCTGCCGGAGACGGAGTCGCTGCCGCGCGAGGTGCGCGACTATGAGCCTCCGCTGGCGCTGTTTGGCGGCGTGGACGGGCTCGCCGTTTATCGCCGCGTCGTGCCGGAAGCGGCGCGCCTGCTTCGCCCGGGCGGCTGGCTGGTGATGGAGCTGGGATACCGGCTGCGGGAAGCGGTGGAAGAGATACTGGGCGAGTGGAGCGATGTGCGCGTGATTCCGGATCTGGCGGGGATTCCCCGGGTGATTGCGGCCCGGCGCGCCGCTGACGTTCTGGCCGGCGCCGGGCGCGTGTTAGGATAAACACCCATGGCGATCGTTTTCACCTCGGCGCGGATCTTTGATGGAGATTCGGCGAAACTGCGCGAGGGCGCGAACGTTTTTGTCGAAAATGGATGGATTTCGGAGATTTCCGGCCGGCCTGCCGCGCCGGGCGACGAACGCGTCGATTGCGGCGGGCGCGTTCTGATGCCCGGCCTGATCGACGCGCACGTGCATGTTTACGCGGCGGGATTGAATCTGGTCCGCCTGGCGCAGTCGCCGATGTCGTATCTGGCGCACTTCGCGGCGCGTTTTCTGCAAAGCAGCCTGGACCGCGGATTCACCACGGTGCGCGATGTCGGCGGCGCGGACGTGGGCCTGGCGTCGGCGATCCGCGACGGGCTGCTGGGCCGTGTGCCGCGGCTGCTCTACGGCGGCCGGGTGATTTCGCAGACGGGCGGCCACGGCGATTTTCGTCCGGGCGATCACGCGCTGGAAGGTCATTTTTGCGGCTGCGCGCATGCTCCGGACGCGATGGCCACGATCGCGGACGGCGCCGATGCGGTTCGCAAGGCGGTCCGCGAGGAACTGCGGCGGGGGGCTTCGCACGTGAAGATCATGGCGTCCGGCGGAGTGGCATCGCCCACCGATCCGCTGGATCGCTGCCAATACTCCGACGGCGAGATTCGGGCGGCGGTGGAGGAGGCCGAGCGCGCCGGATCCTACGTCGCCGCGCATTGCCATCCGGCGGAAGCGGTGCGGCGGGCGGCGGCGCTGGGCGTGCGATCGATTGAACACGGCACGCTGATCGACCGCGAGACGGCGGAGTTTGCGGCCGAAAAGGGCGCCTTCATCGTACCGACGATGGCGACGCTCATTGCGCTGCTTGAGGAAGGCGAAAAGCTCGGATTCCCGAAGGTCAGCATGGACAAGCTGCGGATGGTGTCGGATTCGGCGCTGCGCAGCCTGGAGATCATGAAGCGCGCCGGCGTGCGGATGGGCTTGGGCACGGATCTGCTCGGGCCGCTGCATGTCCGCCAGAGCAGCGAATTCACGCTGCGCGGCCAGGTGCTCGCGGCGATTGATGTGCTGCGGTCGGCGTGCGTGATCAACGCCGAGCTGCTGCGGATGAGCGGAGAAATCGGATGCGTTCGCGAAGGCGCGCGGGCGGATCTGCTGGTGGTGGACGGCAATCCGCTGGAGGATCTGGGGGTGTTGGGCTCGGGAGGCGAGCGGATCGCGGTGATCCTGCGCGACGGCGCTTTCCATAAGCGCGCGATCTGAGATTCGGAGCGCCGCGTTTATAATTTAGGCTTGGAACTGGAAAGAACACTATTGCGCAAGGTGGGCGACGCGGTGGCGCGATTCAAGATGATTCGCGACGGCGACCGCGTCGCGGTGGCGCTTTCCGGCGGGAAAGATTCGCTCACGCTGCTGGAGATCCTCTTGCGCCTGCGGGAGCGCGCGCCGGTGGAGTTTTCCGTGTGCGCGTTCACGGTGGAGCAGGGGAAATTTCTCCGCCCGTTTGAGCCGCTGGGCGAATATCTGAAGGCGCGCGGCGTGGACTGGACGTATCACCGCGACGCGCCGTCGCTGCGGTTGATCGAACAGCAGCCCGGGCACGGCTGCGATCTGTGCAGCCGGTACCGCCGCCGGGCGGTGTATCAGATCGTGCGCGGGCTGGGTGCGAACGTCATCGCGTTTGGCCACACCGCCGACGATTTTTGCGAATCGTTTCTGCGCAACGCGCTGTTTACCGGAAGAATCAGCTCGCTTCCGCCGGTGACCTGGTCGCGGGAGCGGGATTTCCGGCTGATCCGGCCGCTGGTTTTCGTGACCGAGGACTTGACGGCGCGGTTCGCGGAGGCGAGCGGCGCGCCATTGATTCCCTGCGCCTGCGCGGACCGGACCGGGACGGTGCGGCGGACGCTGCGCGAGCTTTTCACGAGGCTCGAAAAAGATTATCCGCATTTGAAGGAGACTCTGCTATCGGCCATGGGCAACATTGAAACGTCGCGCCTGCTGGATCCGCGCTTTCTGGATCTGGAGGCGCCGGCGGAGGCGAATCCGCTGGCGATTCTTGATTCCTAGGCCGGGCGCGCATCGCGGCGCGGGCTGTTAAAATCGTCTATTGCCCGCGCCCATCGTCACCGTTGTCGTCGCCACGCTTGCCGCCGACGACACCCTGGCGGATTGTTTACGTTCCCTGGAAGGTCAGACGTTTGAGCGGTTTGAAGTGATTGTTGTAGATAACAGCGGCTGCCGCCGCGCCGTTGCCCCAGGCGCGCGAATTCTGGCGAACGATTCTAATATTGGATTCGGCGCGGCGATGAACCAGGGGTTTCGCCAGTCGCACGCTCCGCTGGTGGCGACCTTGAACGACGACGCGGTGGCGCATCCGGAATGGCTGGAAAGACTGGTTGCGGCCGCGGAAAAATATCCAAGGGCGGGGATGTTCGCGGCGGAAGTGCGGCTGAATGAAAGGCAGCTCGATTCGGCGGGCATGCTGATCGCGCGCGACGGATCGAGCAGGCAGCGCGGGCACGGCGAGCCGCCGGAAAAGTTCGCGAACGGGACGGCGGCGCTGCTGCCGAGCGGGTCGGCCGCGCTGTACCGGCGCAAAATGCTGGAGGAGATCGGCATGTTCGACGAATCGTTTTTTTTGTATTGCGAGGACACCGATCTGGGCCTGCGCGGCCGGCGCGCCGGATGGGATTGCATCTACGTCGCCGGCGCGATCGTCGAGCACCGCTATTCGCACTCGGCCGGGCGCGCTTCTCCGATGAAGGCGTATTACGTGGAACGCAACCGGCTGTACACGGCGGTCAAAAATTTCCCGGCTTCGATGCTTGTGCTGGTGCCGTTTGCCGGATGCGCGCGCTACTTCTGGCATGTCCTGTCGATGATTCAGGGCCGCGGCAAGGCGGCGGAGTTCCGCGCCGCGGGATATCCGGTGCGGCTGCTACCGTTTCTGGTTATTCGCGCGCACCTTGCGGCGCTGTTCCGGCTGCCGCGGCTGTGGCGGAAGCGGCGCGAGATCGCGAAAGCGGCGCGGCTCAATGCGGGTGAGTTTCGCGCGTTACTCAAGGAGCACTCGCTGGCGCTGCGGCGGGTAGCGGAGCTGTGAGCGAACCGCGGCTGCTGATCCTGATTCCGGCCTTCAATGAAGAAGGAGCGCTGGGCGGAGTGGTGGCGGAGGTGAAAGAAGCGATGCCCGGCGTTCCCATCCTGGTAGTGGACGATTGTTCGGAGGATTCGACGGCGGCGGTGGCGCGCATGTCCGGCGCCGACGTGCTGCCGCTTCCGGCGCATTTAGGGCTGGGCGGATGCGTGCAGGCGGGATACCGGTTGGCGTTCGAACTTGGCTATGACTTCGTGATTCGCGTCGATGGCGACGGCCAGCATGATCCGCGCTACATTCCAAAAATTCTCGAGACGCTCAAGCGCGAGAACTGCGAAATGGTGATCGGCTCGCGATTCGCCGATGGCGGCGGCGAACACAGCGGGTGGCTGCGCAAGCTGGGGATTGTGTTCTTCCGCGTGATGCTGCGGCCGATCCTGGGCCAGCCGGTGCACGATCCGACCTCGGGGTTCGTGGGCGTAAACCGCACGGCGCTGGCGCTGTTCAGCAAAAGCTTCCCGCTGGAATATCCCGAGATCGAAGCGCTGGTGGTGCTCCAGCGCAAGCGGTTCCGCTTTGTCGAGGTGCCGTGCAGGATGAGACCGCGGCGCACCGGGCGCAGCACCATCACGGCGCTGCGCTCGCTGTATTATCCGGTGCATGTTCTGCTGGGAGTTTTCGTGAACGTTTTGAAATTCGAGGGACGGAGGAAATAATGGACCGTCTGGACCATGTGATGATCGCCTTCAGCCTGCTGCTGATGCTCTGGGTGCTGGCGTCGCTGCGGCGCGCGCACATCCGCGTGGAGTATTCGGTAAGCTGGCTGGCCGCCGCGCTGGTGCTGCTGGCGGCCTTCGAATGGCCCTCCGGGCAGCGGTGGCTGGCGCAGGCGCTGGGCGTCGAAGACGCGCATCTGGCCGTGCTGATGACCGCCGGCGCGGTGTTTCTGGCGGTGTTGTACCGGCTGTCGCTGATTCTTTCCCGTTTGAAGGATCTGAACATCGCGGTCACGCAGCGCGTCGCGATCCTGGAGTTCCGGCTTCAGGCCCTGGAAAAGACGCGAAGCGGGCAATGAAGAAGAGCAGGAAAGCCGAGGCCCGGCCGCCGGCGGCGCCCGCGCGGAGGATTTCCTGGCGGCGGTGGTGGCCCTGGCTGGCCGGAGCCGCCGCGCTGGCCGTGGTGTTTCAGGTTTACGGTCCGGCGCTGGGCGGCGCCTTCGTGTTCGACGATCGCAACGCCGGATTTTTCGCGCCGGGCCGCAACGAAAGCCTGGCCACCTGGGTGGGGCGGATCCGGCCCCTGCTGATGGTGAGCTTCTGGATCGACTACCGGATCGCGCATGGAAACGATCCCGGACAGTATCACCAGACCAGCCTGCTGCTGCACTTCTTCACGTCAGTGTTTGCCGCGCTGATCGCCGCCAAACTGGCGGAGTGGGCCGGAGCGGCGGAAAAGATGCGCGCCGCGCTGGCGCTCTTTGCCGGATCGATTTTCCTGCTGCATCCGCTGCAAACGGAATCGGTTGCCTATGTGAGCGAGCGCGCCGAAGCCCTGAGCGTGATGTTTTATTATGCGGCGTTCGCGGTCTTTCTATACAAGCCCGGCGAATCGATTACGCCGGCGCGGTCGCTGGCGGTGGTTCTGCTGTTCGGCGGCGCCATCGCTTCGAAAGAGCACACCTTGACCCTGCCCGCGCTGCTGCTGCTGACCGATTCTTTCTGGTCGCGGGGCGGGCTGCGGAAAAACGCGTGGCTGTACGGGATGTTCGCGGCGGCGGGCGCGGCCGGATCGGCGATGGTGCTGCGCGTGATCGGAGAATCGAAGACGGCGGGCTTCCACCTGCGCGAGATGAGTCCGGCGGCCTACTTTTTCACGCAGGGCCGCGTTCTCTGGGATTATATCCGGTTGTTCTTTTTTCCGTTCGGGCAGAATATCGATCACGACGTGGCGGTATCCCATACGCTTTTTGAGCACGGCGCGATCTTCGGATGGCTGGGTCTGGCGGCGCTGGTTGCGGCGGCGTGGATCTGCCGGCAGCGGTTTCCGCTGGCCTCCTACGGCGTGTTCGTCTTTCTGCTGCTGATCGCGCCCACGTCGTCGTTTGTGCCGCTTTCGGATCCGATCGCGGAACGGCGCACTTATCTTCCGCTCATCGGATTGCTGCTGATCTGCTGCGAATTTCTGCGGCGCCTGCGGGTCGGGCAGGTGGCGTGGACGACCGCTGCGGCGGCGGCGTTCTGCTCGGTGCTGACGTATAAGCGCGCCGAGGTCTGGTCCAGCCCGCTGGCGCTGTGGCAGGACAGCGTCGCCAAGTCGCCGGAAAAATACCGGCCGCGGTTCCAGCTCGCCTACGCGCAGTACGAGCTGGGCCGCTGCGCGGATTCGGCGAAAAATTACGAGCTGGCTTCGCAGATGGGGCCGATCCAGTCGGATTTGCTGGTGAACTGGGGATTGTCGCTCGATTGCGCCGGGCGGTGGGAGGAGGCGGTCGCGAAACTCCGCCAGGCTTTGCAGTTCAAGGACACCGCGCACGTGCATTCGCAGATCGCGGCGGTGTACGCCAAGCACCAGCATGTGCCGGAGGCGCTGCGCGAGCTGGCCACCGCCGAAAAGCTCGACCCGTCCTTTGACGTCACCTATCTCTACCGGGGAAATATTTATCAGATGCTGGGCGACCGGGCGGCGGCGATACGCGAATATCAGCGCGCGCTGGCGCTGAATCCCCGCAACGATCCGGCGCGGATCGCGCTGGAGCAGATCGGCCGCTGATGCGCATCGGCGTGAACGCGCTGTACCTGATCCCGGGCGGGGTCGGCGGAACGGAGATATATTTGCGCGAGCTGCTGGCGGCGCTGGCGCGGCTCGACCGGGAAAACGAATATTTTGTCTTCCGCAATCGGGAAACCGGCGAAGATCTGATCCCGCGCGCGGCGAATTTCCACGACAGGCCGCAGGCGGTGCGGGCGCGGTTCCGTCCGGCGCGGATTGTGTGGGAGCAGACGATTTTGCCGCTGGAGGCGTCGCGAGAGAGGATCGACGTCCTGTTCAATCCGGGATTCACGGCGCCGGCCTTCGCCCGCTGCCCCAGCGTGACCACTTTTCACGATTTGCAGCACAAGCGTCATCCCGAGCATTTCCGATGGTTCGATCTGCCGTTCTGGAATCTTCTGCTGTGGGCCTCGGCGAAGCGGTCGCGGCTGCTGCTGGCCGATTCGCAGGCGACGGCCGGGGACGTCCGGAAATATTACCCGTTCGCCGGAGAGCGCACGCGGGTGGTTCCCTTGGGAGTTTCGCCGGATTTCTTTTCCCTGGAACGGTCGCGCGCGGAGAACTTCCTGCTCTGCGTCTCGACCCTGCATCCGCACAAGAACCTGGAACGGCTGATCCGCGCCTTCGCCCGGGCCAAGGGCGATTCGCTGGTGTTGGCCGGAATGCGCGGGTTTCACAGCGCCCGGATCGAGGCCCTGATCGGCCAGTTGCGCCTGGGCGAGCGCGTGCGGCTGACCGGCTGGATTCCCCGCGGCGAACTGCTCGGCCTGTACGCGCGGGCCCGGGCGTTCGTTTACCCATCGACGTTTGAAGGGTTTGGGATTCCGGTGCTGGAAGCGATGGCGGCGGGGCTTCCGGTGGCTTGCTCCCGGATCGCGCCGCTCGGAGAAGTCGCGGGCGAGGCGGCGGTGTACTTCGATCCGGCGAGCGAAGAGGAGATGGCGAAGGCGCTGGAGCGGATCACCCGCGATGACGAGCTCCGGGCGCATCTGGCGGCGGAGGGCCCGCGGCGGGCGAAGCTGTTTTCCTGGGACAATACCGCGCGGAGGACGCTGGAGGCGCTGGCGTCGGCCGGGTGCGGGGGCGGAGCTGCGCCGCTTCCGCCGCGGCTCGCCGGGCCGGGCCCCGGAGCGCGGTGATTCAGGCCATGGGGTTCGAGGCCGGCAGCGGCGCGATGCGGCGGGCGCGGCCGCGCAGCGCTTCCCACCGCAGCCGGGCGCGATCCATGTAAAGATAAACCACCGGCGTGGTGTACAAGGTCAGAGCCTGGCTGAAGATCAGTCCGCCGACGATGGCGATGCCCAGCGGGCGCCGCATCTCGCCGCCTTCGCCGTGGCCCAGGGCGAGCGGCAGGCCGCCCAGCAGCGCGGCCATGGTGGTCATCATGATGGGACGGAAGCGCAGCACGCAGGCCTTGAAAA
>JAJPIT010000079.1 GCA_021324615.1 Terriglobia bacterium
AATCGCATTTTCCATTCGGCCGCGCGCGCGCCTCAAACATCTTCAGCTCCGGAAACAGCAGCTTCGCCGATTCGCGAAAACGGATCGAAAACGGCCGGCCGATGACGCTTGATCCCGCGCATCTCCGTCGCAAATGCGCCGCATCACCGGTCAGAAACGACCACCCCCGCCTGGCGCAGGCATAGGCCAGGCACGTCTTGCCCGCGCCCGACGGCCCGCAAAGCAGCACCGCCGCTCCGTTGCGAACCACCGCTGCCGCGTGGATCATCGCGAAGTGCCGCGCCGCCAGCAGCACGTACGCCACCGGCTCCAGAAAATGATACGCCAGCCACGGCTGATCTTCCGCCGCATCCCTGGTCACGCGAACCAATCCAATCCCGCTCCTCAGATCCGCGATGGCAAAATTGCGCGAGTCCCGCGTGATCGACAAGAAATGCTCCGCCTGGCAGGTTACCACCGCGCCGTTTGAACGCGTCCCGTTTTCCGCCTCGATCCGCAGCTCCACCGGCGGCGAATCGGAAAGCGCCGGATAGTCGTCCCACAAGCGCGCCGCCGAGCTCACTACCGCCTCCGAATTCGTCGCGATCTCCACCGCGTGGCCCATCGGATACCAGCGGCGCCGCAGCGGCAGCGCCGTCATGCCGCGCGCGCCTGCCGCCCCGCGTCTCCGAGCACTCGTTTCAGCTTGCGCCGCGCGTTGACGATATAAGCCTTCGCCCCGCTCGGATTGGACAGCATCAGCTCCCGCGTGATCGCCTCCAGCGCGATTTCGTGCCCGTAGTGCAGCGCCATCACGCGCTTTTCCACCGGCGTCAGCGTTTCGTCGATCAGCCGCCACATCCGCTCCCGCGTCTCGTTCCTCTCCGCCTCCGCCTGTAAATCGCCTGCGTCCGTCAGCGCCTCCGGCAATGGATCGCTGTGGCGCAGCGGATCCGTTTCCACCCGGCGGATCGCGTTCAGGCAATGATGGCGCGTGATCGTGTACAGCCACGTCGATACCCGCGAATCGCCGCGAAACGTATGCCGGTAGCGGTACGCGCGCAAAAATACTTCCTGAGCCATCTCCGAGCCTTCTTCGAAATTCCGCACCAGCCGGGTGCACCAGGACACCACGCGCGGCCGGTACCGCCGGAAAAACTCGCCAAAAAGATCGTCGATCGCGGGCCCGTCCTCGGCCGATTGCAACAGCAACATCAGATGCTCGTCGCCCAGCGCGGCTAAATCCCCGATTCCGGCGCGGCACACCGCCGCCCGCAGATCCCAGCTTGTTTCTTCGCCTGCGGCAACCTTCAGCATGCCCCAATGATAGGAACGCCCTCCGCGTTGAGGTGTGCGAAAGTCGTAAAGACGTTGTGAAAATTTCCCTCACGCCCGCGCCGCCTCCCGCCGCGGCTCCAGCGCCGTCCGGAAGCGGATCTCGAACTGTTCCTCGGAAAAGTGCGCCGCCCGCCGGAGCAGTGCTTCCGGCCGGAACAGATGCTCGATCCGCTCAAAACGCTCAATCGCCTGCTCCAGCGGGCGCGCGCCCGGCTCCTCGTACAACACCCCGCAGCCGTTGTCCACGATTTCGATCGCGCCCCCCCGCGCCGGGGCGATCACCGGTTTGCCGCTGGCCAGCGACTCCACCATGGCGATCCCGAAATCCTCCTCGCACGGCGCCACCAGCGCCGCCGATTGCGCGTACAACTCCCGCAGCTCCAAATCGGAAACGCGGCCGCAGAATTCGATGTTCGGCGCCGCGATTTTCCTGAGCGCGCCGTATTCCGGCCCATCCCCCACGATCTTCAACCGCCGCCCGTTGCGCGCGAACGCCCGCACCGCGTCGTCCACCCGCTTGTAGGCAACCAGCTCGGAGACGGCCAGATAATATCCGCGCGAGGAGTCATGATGAAACGCGCCCACCGCAACCGGCGGATACACCACCTTGGCCCGCCGCCGCCACGCCCGCCGGATTCTTTGCTTCACGTTGACGCTGTTGGCAAGAAATTGATCCACCCGCGCCGCCGAAGCGTAATCCCACAGGCGCAAATAATTTTCCAGCGGCGCATACAGCATCCTGCCGATCGCACTCGCCGGACGATACTGCGCCGCCAGCTCCCACAGATACCGCATCGGCGTGTGGCAGTAACAGATGTGCCGCGCCTTGGCTGGCGCGATCACCCCCTTGGCCGGACCCGATTCGCTGCTGATCACCAGATCGTAGCCGCGCAAATCGAAGCTTTCCAGCGCCATCGGCATCAGCGGCAGCAGCGAGCGGTAAAATCGCCGCAGCGGATTCAGCGCCGAAGCGTGCACCACGCGCGAGCGGATCAGCGGCGACACCGCCTCCGGATCGTAGAACAGCGTGAAAATCTCCGCCTCCGGAAACAGGCGGCACAGCGCTTCCAGCACTTTTTCGCCGCCGCGCCGCCCCAGCAGCCAGTAATGCACCAGAGCGACGCGCATCGCCGGCCTCAATACGCTCCCCGGCCGCTCAATACCCGCGGAACCGTGCGCGCCAGAATCGCCAAAAATAATCGCGGAGAGGCGCGCCGCACCAGCCATAAATCCAGCCGCCGCCGCTGCGCGTACGTCAGCCGGTTGCGCCCCATCACCTGCCACAATCCCGTGATCCCCGGCCGCAGCGACAGCACCTCCTCCGCCGCGTTTCCGTAATAGGCGTCCAGTTCGGCCCGCGTGATCGGCCGCGGACCCACCAGCGACATCTCCCCGCGAATCACGTGAACCAACTGCGGCATCTCATCAAGCGACATTCTCCGGCACCACTGCGCGAACCGGCTGGTCACCCGGTCATCGCCCGGAGCCTTCACGAAACACGCCGAATCCGGCAAATCCTCAATCGCGCGAAAACGCCCGGGCTCGCCGCGCCTCCACATCGTCCGGAATTTCAGCACGCCCAGCTCTTCTCCCCGCCATCCCACCCTCCAGTGCCGCACCAGCGGGGATCGCCGCGACAACACCACGATCGCCAGGGCCAGCAAAATGGCGGCCGGCGCGGCGGCGATCGCCAGCAGCAGCGCGAAAATCGGCTCCATGGCATAAATTCCACGCAGCGGCGCGGTCCGATCGCGCGCCGCGGCCGGCCGCGCCATCGTCCGGACAGCATTTCCCACATTCTCTTGGACCGCTCTGGCGCCCGCCGCGGAACAAGTGTTCCGTCCGCCGCCGCCCGCGTGTCTCAGATGTCAGGTGGCTTCCCGAAAAATCGTCTTCTTCTTTCCCGCTTTCTCCAGCCAGGAGGCAACCGCGCCGCTCGGCATTCTCGCCGTCGCGACCCCGCTGCTCCGCGCCGGCTATCAGGTCCGCATCGTCGATTCCACCATCACGCCCGGTTTCGAGCGCGCCGTGCTGGCCGAGCTCGACGGCGCCCTCTGTCTCGCCGTCTCCCTCGTCACCGGCCCCATGATTCGCGAAACCGTGCGCATCGCGCGCGCCGCCAAGAAGCTTTATCCCAACAAACCTGTGGTCCTCGGCGGATGGCATCCGTCCCTGCTGCCCGATCAGACGCTGGCCGCCGAGTTCGTCGATATCGTCGTCAAGGGCCAGGGCGAACACGCCTTCCTCGAAGTGGTCCGCCGCATTGAAGCCGGCGAATCGATGAGCGGCATCGAAGGCGTCGGCTACAAGCAGGAAAATCGCCTGGTCTTCAACCCTCCCCGCGCCCTGGTTCCCATTCGCGATCTGCCGCCGAAGGCTTATCATCTCGCCGACTTCGACGCCTACGAGCGCGTCTGCGGCCGCCGCTGGGCCATGTATACATCGAGCCTGGCCTGCCCCTACAACTGCGCCTACTGCACCAACGATGGCGTCTACGGCCGCAAATGGAACGCCCTCGAGGCGGACCAGGTGGTGGAGGAAACCTACGATCTCGCGCGCCGCTATCGCCTCCAGCTTCTCTGGATCGTCGACGACAACTTCATGGTCGATCGCGGCCGCGCCCTGGCCATCGCCGAAGGCCTCATCCGCCGCGGCGCGAAATTCGATTGGAGCATTCAGGCCACCACCAATCTCATCGCCCGCTTCACCGTCGATGAGCTGAAGCTATTGCGCCGCGCCGGACTCTCGCAGGTCGCCCAGGGCGCCGACAGCGGATCGCCCACCGTCATGCGCCTGATGAATAAAACCTTCCAGTCCCTCGATACCATCCACACCGCCGCCGCCAAGCTCACCGCCGCCGGAATCCGCCCCTCCTTCAACATCATCTTCGGATTCCCCGGCGAAGGCGAGCGCGAGCGCCGCCAGACCGTCCGCTTCATCATGGACGTCTGCCGCCGCTACCCCGGCGCCGAATTCTGGACCAATATCTTCACGCCCTCCCCCGGCTCGCCGATCATGCGCCGCGCTTTCGAGCTCGGCATCGACGTGCCTCAAACGCTGGAGGGATGGTCCGATTTTTTCCCGCGCTACACCACCCTGCCCTGGCTCAAGGGCCGCGACCATCAACGCGTGCAAACCATGCGCGAATATCTGCGCCTGGCCTTTCATCGCGTCCCCATCGGCGTGCGCCGCAAAACTTCGCTCGAAAAAACGCTGCACGCCCTGCTCGCCGTCTGCGCCCGCTGGCGCCTCGATCACGACTTCTATTCCTGTCCCTTCGAGATTTACCTCAAAAACCGCGTCGAGAGCTGGACCCATCCGCCCAAGCCGAAAGTCGACGCGCATCAGCTCGCGGCGGAGCCGGTCACATGCTGACGCGCAAAGTCCTGCTCTTCCTGCCGCCCTATTCGGGAAAGCTTCTCGGCCCGCCCCTCGGATTGCTCAGCCTCGCCGGATCGCTTCGCCGCGCCGGTTACGACCCGCGCATCATCGACGGCGCGCTTCATCGCGATTATCTCGACCGCATCCGCGGGGAGCTCGGCGGCGCAATCTGCTTCGGCGTTTCCCTGCTCACCGGTCCGATGATCCTCGACGCCATCGAAGCCAGCCGCATGGTCCGCGAGCTTCGCCCCGATCTGCCCATCGTCTACGGCGGCTGGCATCCGACTCTTCGTCCGGCCGAAACTCTTCGCGAGCCGTTCGTCGACGCTGTCGTGCGCCGCCAGGGCGAGATCACCCTGGTCGAAATTCTGAATCGCCTCGAATCCGGCCGCCCGCTTGATCTGGTCGCCGGATGCTGGTTCAAGAAAAACGGCCGCATCGTCTCCACCCCGGACCGCCCCGCCGTCCCGCTCGATGCTCTTCCGCCTCCCGCCTGGGACCTCGCCGATCTCGACGCCTATGAGCGCGCCACCGGCGTCCGCAAGCTCCCCTACGCCACCAGCATCGG
>JAJPIT010000120.1 GCA_021324615.1 Terriglobia bacterium
GCGGGTCTCAACGCAGCGCGCCGGTTCAGGCGGGAAAACTTCTCATGATCCGTTAGTTAAGCCGGTCGTTTAACATCGCCGCCAGCCGGTATCCGGCCATGGCGACCCGGGCCTTGGCGACCTTCCGCGCGTTTTCCATATAAGACTGCGGTAATCGGACCGGATGTTCCCGCGAACCGGTTTCATTTCCGAATGTGTAGACTTGGGCGATGGCGATTTTGGCGCTCTCTTCGATCCATTTCCTCGGATTTTTTTCCATTCTTCGCGGAGGCGGATTCTCCGCCACCGCTTCCGCCGCGAATTTCGTGACATAGGCGACGGAGTTCTCGCGCCCGCAAGCCGAGTCCCACAGCGCATGCAACGTCTGACCCGGCATCAC
Source organism: Terriglobia bacterium (assembly GCA_021324615.1). Lineage (GTDB taxonomy): Bacteria > Acidobacteriota > Terriglobia > Bryobacterales > Bryobacteraceae > Palsa-187. Next base: position 380 of record JAJPIT010000120.1, read on the forward strand.
GAACACCCGATTGCCGCCCTGGTCGCTTCCCTCGGCCGATTTGAGGAACCGGCCGATGGAGTGCAAGGGCTGATGTACATCCCCCACGATGTGCTCAAACCAGGGCAAATCGTAGACTTTTTGCGCTTCGGAGGCGCGCTTCAGCTCGCGGATCAGGCGGGGCAACTCGGAGAGCGCGCTGGGCGGCGGCTGTTTTTGGATCGGCGCGCCGTCGGGAGCGTACGGGGTGTCATAGTAGTGCCAGTTGGTGTGGCGGCGCATATCGGGAAAGCCCGGAAGCAGCGCGGTCGGGACGGCGTTCTGCCGCGTGTCGTCGTAGAAGCGCCGGTCGCCTTTAATGAGGTCGGGCCAGACGGCGGCCATCATGAAGGCGAACCGGGCGCGCGCGGCGGGCTCCTCCGGCGCGCCGCGCGTCAGGATGGATTCGTAATCGGGATGTTTGCGCAGCAGATCATCGACCCGCGAGCGCGCCCTGGGAGTCAAACGGTCGTAGGCGATGACGGCGACGACACTGTGTCCGGTCGCGTCCCAGGCCGAGGCCGTGAGGGAGAACGTGCAAAGCAGGGTGAGCAATCGGCGCATGAATAAGACAGCATAGCCCACTCCGGCGGGGCGGCGGCGCGATCTTCCCGCTGCTTACGGCTTCGAGTTTAAGTCCGGCTTTCCTGTTTCCAGGTCCACGGGGAAAGAGACGTGCTCGTGAACGACGAGCCACTTGCCGTTGATTTTCTTGTAGACGTCGGTCACGCGGACGGTCAGATCCAATGGCTTCCCGTCCTTACCGGGGCCAACGGTGCGGAAGAAGCCATGTCCATAGGCGAGATTCCCCTCGCCGTCCACCTTCCAGTCGCTCACCTCGGCATGAACGTCCTTGGGATAAGCCGCGAGAAAATTCTCCCAATCCTTTCTAAAGGCCGCGGCGCCGACATACTGCCGCGGGGGAAGCGCGTCGAAGACGATCAGGCTCTCGTCCGGAGTGTAATATGCCATGATTCCGTTGAGATCCTTGGCATTGACCGCCGCGACCAGGCGCTGCACCGATGCTGTAATTTCGGCCTGATCGTTCGCGAACGAGTTGCCGGCTTGAGAATTGCCCGATTGGGAACAAGAAGAGACGACGAAGCAGGCCACCACGGCGGCCGAAGCTGGAAGGCAACTGGGATATCTCATCGTTTCGAGATCCTTTCTTTTCGTGAACCGCGCTTCCGACGGGGTGAGTATACGCCCCCCGGCAAGGGGAATCAAGGGTCTATAGCCGATTGATCAGGCTGGCCGCATAGCCCGCGCCGAAGCCGTTATCAATGTTCACCACGGTCACATTGCTGGCGCAACTGTTCAACATTCCGAGCAGCGCGGCCAAGCCTTGGAAGTTTGCTCCGTAGCCGATGCTGGTGGGCACCGCGATCACCGGCGCGGCGACCATGCCTCCGACGACACTAGGCAGCGCGCCTTCCATTCCCGCGCACACGATCACCACGCGCGCCGCGGCCAGGCGGTCGCGATTGTGCATCAGGCGGTGAATTCCAGCGACGCCAATATCGGCGATCAGATCGACCTGATTGCCCATCGTTTCCGCGGTAATTTGGGCCTCCTCGGCTACCGGCAGATCGCTGGTGCCGGCGCAGACCACCGCGATGGTCCCCTTGCCGTGCAGCGTTCGATCGCGCCACACGCGAACCACGCCCGCGGTGGGGAAGTGCTCGGCGTCGGGATGCTCACGCTGGAGCCGTGCGGCGGCTTCCGGCGTGGCCCGCGTAATCAGGACATTGTTCGCCCGGGCCAGCAGCGCCGCCGCGATCGCCGAAATGTGATCCGGCGTCTTTCCCAACCCGAACACCACTTCCGGCATGCCGTGGCGGAGCGCGCGGTGATGATCGACTTTGGCGAAGCCGATATCTTCAAACGGCAGATGGCGCATTCGCTCCATGGCCTGGTCGACCCCGGTGGCCCCGCTCCGCACCTGCTCAAGCAGCGCGCGCAACTGTTCCTGATCCATACGGTTTGAGGATAACAGCGGCAGTGGGACGGTGCTCCGGCCCCGGTCCTGGTTGCCCCGCACTCCCGATGGCGGTAACTTGGAGGTTACCCCCAATGTTGAAAGCCAAAGTTCAAGCTCCCGACGATCTCGATCCCCAGGAAACCTCGGAGTGGATCGAAGCCCTCGATCAGGTGATCGACGAGGTTGGGCCGGACCGGGCCAATTACCTGCTCGAACGGTTGATGGAGCACGCCGCCAATCTCGGCGTGCAGCCTCCGTTGCGCTGGAACACGCCCTATATCAACACCATTCCGCCGGAAGAGGAGGTTGCCTACCCGGGCGACCGCGCCCTGGAGCGCCGCATCAAAAGTCTGATCCGCTGGAACGCAACCGCCATGGTGGTGCGGGCCAACAAGTACGATCCCAACATCGGCGGGCACCTGGCCACGTATGCATCGGTGGCGACGCTGTTCGAGGTCGGTTTCAATCACTTCTTTCACGGATCGTATGGCGATGAGGCCGGTGATTTTGTCTATTTCCAGGGCCACGCCTCGCCCGGCGTTTACGCCCGCGCGTTTCTCGAAGGACGTCTGAGCGAGAAACATCTGGAAAATTTCCGGCATGAACTGCGCGAGGAGCCCGGGCTGTCCTCCTATCCGCATCCCTGGCTGATGCCGGACTTCTGGCAGTTTCCCACCGTATCGATGGGCCTGGGCCCGATCTGCGCGATCTATCAGGCGCGTTTTCTTAAGTATCTGGAGAACCGCGGAATCATCCCGCACTCCCCGCGAAAGGTTTGGGCTTTCTTAGGCGACGGCGAGTGCGACGAGCCGGAAGCGCTGGGAGCACTGACCCTGGCCTCGCGCGAAAAGCTCGACAACCTGATCTTCGTGGTGAACTGCAATCTTCAGCGCCTGGACGGGCCGGTGCGCGGCAACGGTCATATCATTCAGGAGCTCGAAGCGGCATTTCGCGGCGCGGGTTGGAATGTCCTGAAGGTGATCTGGGGCAGTGGCTGGGACGAGCTGCTGGCGCGCGACACCACCGGCCTTCTGCTCAAGCGGATGCACGAATGCGTGGATGGCGAATATCAAGCCTTCCGCGCCATGAACGGCGCTTATATCCGCAAGGAATTTTTCGGCAAATATCCTGAGCTGCTCAAGCTGGTGGAGAATATGACCGACGACGAGATCTGGGCGCTGCGCCGCGGCGGCCACGATCCGGTGAAAGTTTTCAATGCCTATAAACGCGCCGTGGAGACCATTGGCCAGCCGACCGTCATCCTGGCGAAAACCGTGAAAGGCTACGGTCTGGGCGAGGCGGCCGAAGGGCGCAACACGGCGCATCAGGCGAAGAAACTCGGCGCGCCGGACATGATGAAGCTGCGGGACCGCTTCGAGCTGCCTCTGGCCGACTCGGTCGTCGAGCATCTCGACTTCTACCGTCCGCCGGAGGATTCCCCGGAAATGGTTTATATCAAGCAGCGCGTGCAGGCCATGGGCGGGCACGTTCCGGCGCGGCGCGTCAAGCCGATCCAGCTTACGGCGCCGGCGCTGGAAACGTTCCAGGATATCCTGGCCGGTTCGCGCGGGCGCGAGGCATCGACCACTTCGGCCTTTGTCGCTATTTTGAAGAATCTGATGAAGCATCCCGAGCTGGGTAAGCTGGTGGTGCCGATCATTCCCGATGAAGCCCGCACCTTCGGCATGGAATCCCTGTTCCGGGACTACGGCATCTACGCCAGCCAGGGCCAGCGCTATAAGCCGGTGGACGCCAATGTTCTGCTGTATTACAAGGAGGCGCAGAACGGGCAGATTCTGGAGGAAGGGATCACCGAAGCGGGTTCGATGGCCTCCTTCACCGCGGCCGGATCGGCCTACGCTACTGTGGGCGTGCCGATGATCCCGTTCTTTACCTTCTATTCCATGTTTGGCTTCCAGCGCGTCGGCGATCTTTGCTGGGCGTTCGGCGATATTCGCGGCAAAGGTTTTCTGATGGGCGCGACGGCGGGACGAACCACTCTGCTCGGCGAGGGATTGCAGCATCAGGACGGCCATAGCCCGGTTCTGGCCAGCACCGTGCCGACCTGCGCGACCTATGATCCGGCCTATGCTTATGAACTCGCGGTGATTATTCAGGACGGCATCCGGCGAATGTACCAGGAAAACGAGGATCGCTTCTACTACATCACGATCTACAACGAAAACTACCCTCAGCCGCCGATGCCCGAACAGGAGGGCGTCCGCGAGGGGATTCTGCGCGGGATCTATAAATACCGGGCCGCGGCTGAGGGCGAAGCGGCGGTCCAGTTGTTCGGCAGCGGCTCCATCCTGAACGAGGCTCTGCGCGCGCAGAAGATCCTGGCCGAACGCTACCAGATCCCGGCCGACGTCTGGTCGGTGACCAGCTATAATGAGCTTCGCCGCCAGGCGCTGGCCGTGGAGCGGTGGAACCGGCTGCACCCGTCCGAGGAGCCTAGGACGCCGTACATTGTGGAGGCCCTGCGGGGCGCCCACGGTCCGATCATCGCTGCGACGGATTATATGAAAATGGTTCCGGACCAGATCGCGCCGTGGCTGCCGGGGCGGCTCACCTCGCTTGGCACCGACGGGTTTGGCCGTAGCGAGAATCGCGAGTATCTGCGGCGGTTCTTCGAAGTCTCCGCCGAGGCGATCGCTCAGGCGGCGCTTTCGGCGTTGGCCCGTAGCGGCGCGATCCCGCCCAAGAGAGCGGAAGTGGCGATCGCGGAACTGGGGTTCCATCCGGAAAAACGCGATCCATCGCGGCTATAGCTGCCTGGTCCAGCCAGATGCGGCGCTTTATTCGCCGATAATTTTCACTAATACGCGTTTCCGGCGGCGGCCGTCGAACTCGCCGTAGAAGATCTGCTCCCAGGGGCCGAAATCCAGCTTGCCGCCGGTGATGGCGACCACCACTTCGCGCCCAATCACCTGACGTTTCAGGTGCGCGTCGGCGTTATCCTCGCCGGTCCGATTGTGCTGGTATTGGGAAACGGGCTCATGCGGAGCAAGTGATTCCAGCCATCTTTCGAAATCCTGGTGCAATCCCCTCTCGTCATCATTGATGAAAACCGAAGCGGTGATGTGCATGGCGTTTACCAGGGCGAGCCCCTCGCGGATGCCCGATTGGGCGACCAGCGATTCGATTTGCGGCGTAATGTTTACAAAACCGCGGCGGGCGGGAATCTCCAGCCATAGCTCGTGGCGGTAGCTCTTCATGCCAACTCCTGATGAATCAGCGGAATAAGGACGATCCTGGGAGCAGGGCCGCGGTCCGGGGGCGGTTGACGCCGCCGGTCACGGATCTGCTACACTCATCCGAAGAACGATGCGACGCCCCGGAAACTACCGCGTCCCGGCCGGGCTGGCGGTCGCAATTGGCGCCGCTGTATTGGCCAGTTGCGCGCTCACCACTCCCAGACCTCAACAGTTCCGCAGCTTTTTCGCTCCGCCGCAGAACCAGCAGCCCCCGGTCAACAACGAAGAAACCATCCCGGAGCCGCCGCGGCTGAACGGGGATCCTTACGGCAATGAGATGCCGTCGATCCCCGGCGGGATTCGGGATATTCCGCGCCCCAACGACTCGGATTTTTTGCTGAAGAGATCCAATGACCGGTTCGCGGCGGGAAAGCAGGCGTTTGAGGAAGGCCGCTTCAAGGACGCCCGCCGGGAGTTTGACCAGGCCATCGAGTTGCTGCTGGCCGCTCCGGAAAACGTTCCCGACCATCCCGCCATCGAGCGCCGCCTGGAAGATCTGACCGAGACGATTTACCGCTACGACCTGGACGAGCTTGCCGCATCCGAGCCGGACGATCCGGTGTCCTACGATCAGGCCCCGCGCGACCGCGTTCTGGAAATGACTTTTCCGGTGGATCCCAGCCTGCGGAACAAGGTCCTGGAACAGGTTAAGGCCACCGCCTCGCAGTTGTCGCTGGAGGAGAGCGACGCCGTGGTCGGCGCCATCCATTTCTTTTCCACCGAGCGGGGCAAGAAGATCGTGGCCGCGGGACTTCGGCGGCAGGGCCGCTACAAGGAGATGATCGAACGGATCCTCGCCGAGGAGGGTCTGCCGCAGGAGCTGATCTTCGTGGCGCAGGCCGAATCGGGATTTTTGCCGCGCGCCATTTCCAATAAATCGTGCGTCGGCCTGTGGCAGTTCGCCAAGTTCCGCGGCCGGCAGTACGGGTTGAACCAGACTCCGGCCACTGACGACCGTATGGACCCGGAAAAAGCGACGCGGGCCGCCGCGCGTCACCTGCACGATCTCTACGATCACTTCGGCGACTGGTATCTGGCGCTGGCGGCCTACGATTGCGGTCCGGCATGCGTGGATCATGCTGTCATGAGAACCGGTTACGCGGATTTCTGGACCCTGCGCCGGCTCAATGTCCTGCCCAAGGAGACCGCCAACTACGTTCTGGTGATCCTGGCCATGACCATCATGGCCAAGAACGCCAAGGATTACGGCCTGGATGGGATCGATATGGACCGGCCGGTGGAGTTCGATACCATCGAACTGCAGACGCCCACGCATCTGGCGCTGATCGCCGACGCCGTGGACCGCCCGATTAGCGAGCTGAAGGAACTGAACCCGGCGCTGCTGAAGCCCGTCGCTCCGGCCGGCTATTCGCTGCATGTTCCGAAGGGTACGGTGGCGGCGGTGGAGTCGGCGTTCGCGGTGGTACCACCCGGCCGCCGCGCTTCGTGGCGCCTGCATCGGGTGCAGGATGGCGAAACGTTCGCCGCGGTCGCAAAACGGTATAAGGCCCAGGTCGAATCGCTCGCCGCGGCCAATCATCAGACGCTGCCCGAACCGGGAGAGTGGATGGTGGTGCCGGTCTCCTATCCGGGGGATCGTCCGGCGCGGCCGGCGGCGGCGCACACGGCCGCCCGGCGAAAGACCGCGGGGCATCGCAAAACGACCGCGGTGGCCCGGGGATCCGGCAAGCCTCAGACGCACAGCGCGTCCGGCAGCGAAGAATAGCGCCAGCGCCGCTAAAAAACTCGGGCCGTCCATTTCGAGTGAAAAATGTTTGGAAGCAACTCCCCCTTGGACACTTTTTCCTTGCCTTCCCGCACAAAGGCGAATATTCTAATTTTTGATTACGCCTGCGAGGAGGCAGACTGAATGGTAGATTACCGATTCACAGCCGAGGATGACGATCTCGATGATTTCGAGGAAGGCGCCACGTTGAATGTAGAAGACGACATGGGCGACTACGAGGAGGAAGAAGAATCGACCGTCACCGAGGTGCCGGCCGCGCCCGCACCCGCACCCGCGGCGGCGACGCCGGAAGAGAAGGCGCCGGCCGAGAAAAAGCCGGCGGCCAGGGCTTCTGCGGCCAAGAAAGCACCCGCGAAAAAAGCCGCGAAAAAGGCTCCCGCCAAGAAAGCGCCCGCCAAAAAGGCCGCCAAGAAAGCTCCCGCGAAAAAAGCCGCGAAAAAGGCTCCCGCCAAGAAGGCGGCCAAGGCCGCGCCGAAAAAGGCGGCCAGGAAGGCGGCTCCGAAAAAGAAAGGCCGGAAGTAATTTCAGGCGAACGGCCGGCCCGGATCGCCAGGCCGGCCGTTTGGTTTCAGTCCTTTCCCACCACCGCGCGGCACCGCTCGAAGAGTTGAATCAAGACCTCCACCTGCTCGTCCGGTGTTTTCGGGGGCTTGCCCCCGAATCCGGCGCCGGCGGACGTTTTGCCAACGCCGGTGGTCACCGAAATAAAGCGCATCAGCTCCAGGGCGACTTCATCCTTGCTCATCGGCGGCCGCGAGGCGGCGCTGGTTTGTTTTTCTTCCTCAGTCATATAATCTCTAAGTTACCTGTGCCGCCCTATCCTTGCCAATGCCGGTTGATGCGCGCCTTCTGATCCGCAAAATGCGCGGCGGAGCGCAGTCCCATCTCGTGGAAGCTTCCGACGGAAACTTCTACGTGGTCAAATTCCGCAATAATCCGCAGCACCGGCGCATTCTGGTGAATGAGTGGCTGGCCTCGGCGTTTCTGAACTATTTGGGGATTTCGGCGCCGGAGGGCGCTCTGGTGCGCGTGACCGAAGATTTTTTGCGGGAGAACCCGGAGGCGTATTTTCAGCTCGGCACGCGCCGCGCCGCAGTCGAACCGGGCTGGCATTTCGGCTCGCGCTTTCCCGGCAATCCAGCGCGGCACGCCGTCTATGACTTTTTGCCCGATTCGCTGCTCGGCGACATTCAGAATCTGCACGATTTCCGCGGTGCGCTGGTTTTCGACAAGTGGATGGGCAATGCCGACGCGCGCCAGGCGATTTTCTTTCGCGCGCGCTTGAAAGAGTGGCTCCCCGGCTCGACCGCGCACCCGCGGCGGTTGGGTTTTGTCGCGCAAATGATCGATCATGGCTATGTTTTCGGGGGCCCGCACTGGAGCTTCGCCGATTCGCCGCTGCAAGGCTTGTATTTCCGGCCCATGGTGTACAAAGATGTGCGCGGCCTCGACGATTTTCAGCCCTGGCTCGATCGCGTGATGAATTTCCCGGAGGAGGTGGTGGATCAGGCCATAAAACAGATCCCGCCGGCGTGGCTGGAAGGCGATGAGGCGGAGTTCGTGGCGCTGATGGACCGGCTGCTGGCCAGAAGAAAGAAGGTTCCGGACCTGATCGAGGCGGCGCGCCGGGCGCGGGACAATCCCTTGGGGCACTGGCGCGGCGCGATGAGCGGCGCCGTTTAGCGGCCGGAGCAGCCAGGATGCTGTACGGCGAGTCCTCCACGCGGCGCGAAAAAGTCCTGCTATTTCTTCACGATCGCTTCGATCGCCTCCAATTCCTTGCCCGCCTCCGACCACTTTCCCTGCGCCGCCAGCGACTGATAACGCTCCAGATGCTGCCGGATTTCCGTGATCCGCGGATCGCCGGGCGGCGCCGCGGCAGAGGAGACGCTCTGCGGCGCGCCCGCCGCCGGAGGTCGCAGCGGCTGCGCCTGCCCCTGCTGCACGGCCTCCAGGTCGGCGATCGCTTTCTCGTAGGTGTCGTCGTAGATCAGCGTGTTATCGACCACCAGCGCGATTTTTTTCAACTGCGGCATCCGCGCCTGCGCCGCTTGCAGATAGATCGGCGCGACATACAGGAAGGTATTGTCGATCGGCAGAATCAAGATCTGACTGCGCAGCACCTGCGAGCCCTGCTGGTTCCACAACGTCAGGTCTTTCGAAATGGTCTGATCCTGATTGATCATGGCCTCCACCTGGATGGGGCCGGGAATAATCTGCTGCTTGGGCAGATCGAGAAAGACGATCTCGCCCAGATGCGCACCGTCACAGCGCGCCAGCATCATGGCGATCAGATTTTGCTTGCCGCGCGGCGTGAACGGAATGGTCAGCATGAACTCCGGCTGATCGCTGCCCGGCACCTTCGCGATCATGTAGGTTGGCGGCACGGTTTCCGGCTGCGCGCCTTGCGAGGTGGTGAAGCTGGCGATATCCCACATGTCGGCGCGATTGTAGTAAGACTCCGGATCGCGCATGTGGTAGGTGCGATAAATTTCGGCCTGCGTGCGGAACAACATCTCCGGCGCCCGGGCGTGCGCGCGCAGATCCGCCGGCATCTGCGAGGCGGGCTGGAACAGCGTGGGGAACAGGCGCGCGTAGGCCGCAATCAGCGGATCATCCGGATCGAAGATGTACATGTGGACATCGCCGTCGTAGGCGTCGATGGTGGCTTTCACCGAATTGCGGATGTAGTTAAAGCGGCCGATGCCCTCCAGCGACACGTCGCGCGAATAGGGGTGGGCGTCGCTCGTTGTGTAGCCGTCAACCATCCATACCAGGCGGCCGTCGGCGGTGATGACCAGGTACGGATCGCTATCCCAGTGAATGAATTCCGCGAGCGTGGACAGGCGTTCCGTTACGCCGCGGCGGATCATCATCCGGCTGTCGGGCGTAAGCTGATTGGTCAGCAGAATATTCCAGTCGCCTTCGGCGAGCGCGGCGATCCCGCGCATCCCTGAAGCGGACATCGGAAATCCGCCGCGGCCGTCATAATGATTGGTCACCTCGCCCGCGGCGGACGGATAATCGAACTCCGGCTGCGCGGTGTCCACAAAAACCGGATCGTGAGACGTCTCGCCGTAATAGATTTGCGGCCGCGTGATCTTCAGGCTCGGCGTGAGCACCTGGACCGGCGCATCCTTCACCAGAAGCACCGGAAGTCCCTCGGCCGTGATCCGGTTGGCCTCGGCCAGGGCCAGGCCGTAGCCGTGCGTGAAAGTCAGGCTGTAATTGATCCAGCTTTGCCCGGCGGCGCCCAGCGAATTGAGATCCAGCTCGCGCGGGGCCAGCAGCGTCTGCCGCAGTTGCCCGTCGATCTGGTATCGGTCCACGTCGATATCGGCGAAAGTGTAGGGGCGCAGCGGCTGGATCTGCTGCATGGTGTCGCGGAACGCCCGCCAGTCCCACAGCCGCACATTGCCGAGCAGCGCGCGATTGCTGGCGAAGTCGATGCGGCCGTCGGGCTGGGCGTTGAATTCGATTTCCCGCGCGCGGCGGTCGATGCCGTAGGCGGCGCGCGTCGCTTCGATGTGGCGCACCAGATACGGTTTTTCGAGCACCAGCTCATTGGGCCGGACGTACAATCCGTTGACCAGCGCCGGCGCGATCCAATCGATCACCAGCACGATGGCGCAAGCCATCGCCAGCTTCCGGCGGCGCAACAGGACCAGCAGCGCCGCCAGCGCCGCCGCGCCGGCCTTCATTGTTTGCAGCGGCAGGCTGAGTTTTTGCTGAACATAATCGATGCCCACCATCAGATTTCCGTGGTCGGATAGCAGCAGATCGTAGCGGCCCAGCCAGAACACCACCGCCAGCATGAACAAAAACACCGCGGTCATTCCCGTCAACAATCCCGATTCGAGCCGGCCGAGCACGCGCAGTTCGCGCAAATCGATCTCGGCGCGCGTCGTAAAGCCGGGAAATTCGCGCCGGATCTGCCAGCCCCGCGCGGCCAGGTAATACGCCAGCGCTCCGGCCAGCGCGCAGGAGGCGGCGAAATTGATCAGCATGCTGTAAAACGGCAGATCGAAAAAGTAAAATCCCAGGGGCTCATCGAACACCGGATCGCGCCACTGGTTTGCGACCGCGATTCCATGGCCGCCGAAATAGCGCGCCACCGTCCAGCCGTCGATCGCCGACACCGCGATGATCAACGCCACCAGCGCGACCGCCAGCGTGATAACGCGGAAATAGAAAGGATGCTCGCGCAGGTATTCGCCGGCGTGCCGCACCCCGCGCGCGTGCGCGATCCACAGCACCGCCAGCACGATGATCCACGCCGCGGTGCCGGGAGCGTACCGGTAAAACGACATCAGCAGCCAGGCCGGCACCTGGCCGAGCTCGCGCCACCACAGATAGTCGAGGACCACGCCGCAGATCGAGCGGCTGAAAATCAGCAGGAGGATCATCGCCGCCGCGATCCACAAAAACGGCGCGCGGCTCCTTTTGGGACGCGGGAACGATTTCAGGCCGGCCACGCTTTTAGACTAGCGTGTTATGCTCATGCCCATGAGGACCATCTTCTTGCTGCTCCTTTCGGCCGTCCTCGGCCTGGCTGCCGACATCTCGGGAAAATGGACGTTCAACGTGGTTCTGGACGCGGGCAGCGGCTCGCCCACCTTCGAGTTCAAGCAGACCGGCGAGAAACTGACCGGAACCTACCACGGCCAGTTCGGCGAAGCGCAGTTAAGCGGAACAGTGAAGGGTGACCGGGTCGAGTTCAGCTTCGGCGGGCAATTGGGCACGGTCGTTTACAGCGGCACGCTCGAGGGCCCCAACAAGATGAAAGGAACTTGCGACTACGGCGGACAGGCTAAGGGAACCTTCACCGCGACAAAGGATTAGCAGATCCTGCTACACTTTTAAAAAATGGCGCTTGCCGTTCTGCTCTTGGTATTTCTCGTGGTCATTGCCGCGGTGGTGCTGGCCGCATTCCCGCCCCATCGCGTCGCCGAGTGGCTCACCCGGGGCGGCCGGAAAAAATAGCTACTCCCCCGTACACATCTAAGTCCTATCTCTGCATTCAGCATAAATATCTCGGGGCGGCTCGGAAAAACAGCTATTCCCCCGTCCACAGCTCCGGAAAATCGCGTTTAAGCCGGCGCAGCTTCGGCAGATCGTTAAACATGATGTACGGATTCGACCGGTTGTGCTCCAGATAGTGCTGATGGTAGGCTTCGGCCGGGAAAAATCCCTCGGGCAGCGGCGCCACCTCGGTCGCGATTCGGCGCTTGAAAATCTTCGCTTCATTGAGCTGCCGGATGTACGCCTCGGCCACCCGCCTCTGCTGGTCATTGAGATAAAAAATCGCCGAGCGGTACTGCGGCCCTTCGTCCGGCCCCTGCCGGTTTCGCTGGGTCGGATCGTGCGCGACAGAGAAAAATATCTCCAGCAGCTTGCCGTAGGAGATCCGCGAAGGATCATAGATCACCTCCACCGCTTCGGCGTGGCCGGTCCGCCCGGTTTCTACGCGTTCGTACCGCGCGGTTTCGCGGGTTCCTCCGGCATATCCGGAGATGGCCTGCCGGACGCCCGCGACATGATCGAAAACCGCCTCCACGCCCCAGAAACATCCGCCGGCGACGATGGCGATGCCGGTCGGTTCCGGCTCGGGAGGATCGAGGAGCGGCGCGGGAAACGATGCTGCGGCGCGGGAAAAGGTCGCAACGAAAATCGTGAAAATCGTTTTATACATTGAAGTCCTCGAAAGTCCTCATTTTCGTTTACGATGCAATGAATTTTGCGCGCCGGCGTAACATTGGCGTCCGGCAGACGTATATATAGATGAGCGAACAAATACGGCGAATCAACTCCCGCGGCCGCCGCGGAACGCCTTAATATACCGTTGCTCATCAAGGAGAACTCCAGAATGAAGAAACTTTTAGTCACCTTTGCCACGCTTGCGCTCGCACTGGCGAGCGCCGCCGACAAAACCTATCATGTCACGCTGAGCCAGCCCGCGTCCGTCAATGGGACGGAACTGAAGCCGGGCGATTACAAGGTCCAGGTGGAAGGCGATAAAGCGGTTTTCAAGATGGGTAAGACCGTGGTCGAAGCTCCGGCGAAGATCGAAACCGCCGAGCACAAATTCACCACCACACAGATCGCCATCGATGATGCCGGCAAACAGCCCAAAATCAGCGAGATCCGCATTGGAGGCACCACCACTCGCCTGGTCTTCTCCGGCTCGGCCGCCGCGGGCCAGTAAAACGTAATCTCAATTCATCGGCGCCGGCGAACCCGAAAATTACGGGCCGCCGGCGTTTTTTGTTCCACGATCACTTCCGGTAGTGAAACTCCTGCCCGACCTCGCGCAGCGCGATGCGGTGTTCGGCGCCGCCAGCCGCCTCCAGCAGTCTCTCCATGGGCTCGCCCCGCGGTTCCCGGCTTAATTCAAACGTCCGGTGATGGACCGGAAGAATAAACTCCGCGCCCGCCTGATCGGCCATCGCCAGGGCCTGCTCCGGATTGCAGTGGACGCGAATCCACGGATCGTACGCGCCAATGGGCATGATCGCCAGATCCACGGGCCTGCTCGACCGCACCGACGCGAAGACGCCCGTGTAGGCGGTATCGCCCCCGAACAGAACGCGGTGCGCACCGGCTTCGATCAAATATCCGTTGTAGGAACGATAATGATCGCTGCGCATCCGCGCGCCCCAGTGATTCACTTCAATTGCGCGCACCAGCGCCGGTCCCACGCGCGCCGATTCGTTCCAGGCCAGCTCGCGAACCGAGCCGTACCGGCCCACGCGCAGCAGATCGCTGGTGTTTGACGCCGTGATCACGTGCGTCTGGCGGTTCTCCAGCCTTCGCAGCGTCGGCAGATCGAAATGATCCATGTGCGCGTGCGAGAGAAGAATCAGATCCGGCCGCGGCAACTCCTCCATCGCCAGCGCCGGCGCGATCAGCCGTTTCAAGCCAACCGTCATCAACCCAAGATTGATTCCGATGCGCGTGGAAAGCACCGGATCGGTCAGAATCGTGAATCCATCGATGCTCAGCAGCACCGTGCTGTGGCCGATCCAGGCCGCGCTGAGGCCCGTTTGCGGCCACCCGGCGATCCGCGGGCGATACGCCGGCGGTTCCACTTCACGCCTGAAATCTTCCCTGAGGCGCCGCCAGAAGGCGGGCGCGGCGCGGCAGGCAAACACGGCCAGCCCGGAGACTCCCGCGGCCCTGGTCAAAATACTTCTTCTTTTCAACATCCCGATCGGCGGGGCAACGCTGCTTGATCCGGCAACCTCAAGACACGCGGGGATTCAGTGTTATAAACGTTCTTTGATGGCCTTTGGCGCGGAAAAGCCCCGCTTCCGTGAGCGTAACACGCGGATCTATCGCCTTGCTCACTGGCCCATCTGGATCTTCGTTTTCTTCATCGCCCCCGGGCCGCTGACCTTCGATCTGTTCAGCCGCGGATTCGATTCGCGCATGGCCGCCTGGCTGGCCGCCGTGCTGCTTTTCACCGGCATCGCGGGATGGCGCGGGCGGCTTCCCGGAGTCGAACCGCGCCCGTACATCCTGCGGTTCACCGAAGATAAGCCGAATCCGCTGTACCGCCGCGTCTGCTATACCGTCGCCTGGAGCGATCTGCTCGCCTTCGCCGCCCTCAATCTGTGGGGATTGATCTACGCCGCCGCCACCGGCGCCTGGCGATTGCGCCAAATTTACGACCACGCCTATTTTCCGCTGGCGATCGCGCTATGGCTGTGCGGCGCCGCCGGCATTCTCCCGCGCGTCCGCACCTCGACCAAAAGGGAGGGCTCCGAACGCCGTTACTTCTACGGGACCGTCTGGGCAATCTGCGCGGCTCAAGTCGTGCTCGGCCTGCTTTGGAAAATCCTGCCGCGAACGCATCAGACTGATCTCATCAAGCTGGCGGTTTTCGCGGGTATTCTCGCTGCCGCCGGCTGGATGGCGCGTTTGGGCAAGTTGCCGCGCACGCGCCGGATCGCGGCCGGAGAATGGGCGGTCTCCGATTGATCTGGGTGCTTGCGTTGTTCGCCCTGGCCTTGCTTTCGGGCTGGATCTATCAGCGCCGCGGCGCGGCGCGCGATTCGCAAAAATTCCCGCCGCCCGGCCGCATGGTCGATGTGGACGGCATCCGGCTGCACGCCCATTTTAGCGGAGTCAAAACATCCGGGCCCCTGGTGGTTTTCGAAGCCGGCATCGCGGCCACGTCTTTAAGCTGGGCGCTGGTTCAGGACCAGATCGGCGAATTCGCGCGCGTTCTGAGCTACGATCGCGCCGGCCTGGGCTGGAGCGACCCCTGCCCGGCGCCGCGCGCCGTTGCCCGCCTCGCCGATGAGCTTCGCCGCTTGCTTGCCGCAACCGGCGCGCCTTCGCCGCGCGTCATCGTCGCCCACTCCTTCGGCGGATTGATCGCGCTCCACTACGCCGCGCGCTTCCCGGACGAAGTCGCCGGGCTGGTGCTGGTCGATCCGGTGGGCGTCTCGGAATGGGCCGCGCCCTCGAAATCGCATCGCGCCATGCTCCGCCGTGGAATTTGGCTGGCTCGCTGCGGGCAGGCCCTCGCCTCGGTGGGCGTGGTTCGCTTCGCGCTCGACCGGCTGGCCGGCGGCGCGCGGCGGCTCCCGAAAATGCTCGCCCGCGCCAGCAGCGGGCGCCGGGGACAGGCATTCCTGGAACGGATGGCCGGAGAGATTCAAAAACTCCCGCGCGAACTGTGGCCGCTGGTTCAGTCGCACTGGTGCGATCCCAAGTGTTTCGGCGCGATGGCCGCTTATCTGGCGTCTCTTCCGGAAAGCGCCGCCGCCGTTCTCGCCGGGGTCCAATCGATCCCCGCCCCGCTGATCGTCCTTTCCGCCGGAAACGCCAGCGCCGCCCAGCGCGCCGACCATTTTCGCGTCGCCGCGCTTTCGCCGCGGGGCCAGGTCCGCATCATCGCCGGCGCCAATCACTGGATCCAGCTCGATCGCCCGGAGGCGGTGGCCGGGGCGGTTCGCGAACTGCTTTCCTGACGCCACAACCCGCTTTTCGGCGCCGTATTTAGCCTCCGCAGGCTAGCGATCGCAGTCCCTTCGTCTCGTCGAATGAAGTAGGAGTAAGTCGTAATGAAATTCTCAACTCTCTTTCTTTCCGCGGCGCTCGGAGTGGGAATGCTGGCCGCGCAAACCGCCACTCCGCCAGTCAGCGCCGCTCCGCAGGAAAACACGCAACGCACCGGACGGCAGAGGATGCTCCAGAGGCTCGCCTCGGACCTGAATCTGACGCCGGATCAGCAGGCCAAGGCCAGACAAATTTTCGGCGAGTCCTGGCGGCAGCGCCGGGCGATCGCGCCCCAGCTCCGCGAGGAACGCAAGGCCATTCTCACGGCGATCAAATCGGATAACACCGCCGAGATCGAGCGTCTAATCCAGCGGAATTCGCAATTAAACGCGCAGGCCGCCGAAATTCACGCCAAGGCGATGGCCCGGTTCTACGCCATCCTGAATCCCCAGCAAAAGGCGAAGATGGATCAGAAGCTCGCGCGTTTGATGAACCCGATGGCGCCCGCCCGCCATGCGCGCCCGTCCGGGCAGCCCTCCGGCAGCCGCTCCTGATTCGCAGATTTCGCGTGTAATCCGGGCGGGGAGAGCACGCGTCAGGGAGAGGGAAGGAGAACAGACCCGATGAAGGTTTGGCAAATCGCCCTCTCTCTGCCTCTTGTAGCATCGCTTTGGGCGCAGCCGCCGCAAGGCCGCCGCGGCCCCGCGAATCTGGAGAACATGCTCGCTCAGCGCTTAGGCCTGAACGCCACTCAGCAGAACATGTTGCACACCGCGCTCGAAGAGGAGCGGACGCAGATCCGGGGAATGATGCAGCAGAGGCAGGCGCTGCATCAGAGCCTGGTGGAAGCGATCAAGGCCGGCAACGCGGACCAGATCGACCAGGTAACCCAGCAGATCGCCTCCCTTGATCAACAAAGAAGCGCAATTCACGCCAAGGCCATGATGAAGTTCTACTCCGGGCTCACCGCCGATCAGAAGACCAAGGTCGGGCAGAACCTGGAAATGCTGCTCGGCCCGGGCCGCCTCGGCGGCGCCGCGCTGGCGCGTCCGCGGCGCACCCCGCCGCCCCAGTAATGGCCTGAGCCGGCTACGCGCTCAGATTGACCAGCATCTTGTAAATCTGCTGTAGCGTGGCCCGGTCGTCAGCGGTGAACTGGCCAGCCTGCGCTTCCTGCTGCTGCTGCAAGTCGGTGCGGATCACGCTCACACCCATCAGCCCCGATTGCAGCATCTCATTCGGCAGCAGGTTTCGAACCGGCATCGGGCGCGGCGGGCGGGTATCGTTGAGCCCCGTCGGCGCCGGCGTCGCCACCCACACCGGACCGTTCGCCGTGATCTGCCATTTTCCGGGCGCCCCGACGCCGTTGGCGTTCATCTGCGCCAGCAACTGGCCGGCATTGCACAAAATGCCGTTTACGTAAAAATCCCAGATCCGCCGCGGCTCATCGGCCGGATAGATAATCGGGAACGCCGCGTTGCCTGTCTCCTCGTTCAGATCGGTGCCGCCAAGGGAAGCCATCAGCGCCCGCGCATCCGCCTCCAGGCTGAGATAGGCAGGATTGATCACGGCTCCTCCGCTGGTGGCGTCCGTCGGGGCGATGGTGTAGGGCGGATAGGTCACCGCCCCCGGCAGATTCACCGAAGCGGCCTCAACAGCCGGGATCGTCAGCGGGACGATCTCCCAGCCGCTGGAGCCCGCGCTGACCACATTGTAGGTCGCGGTGTTGGCGGGATTGGAAGTATCCACCGTCGTGTCGAACCAGCTTTTGGCCGGCCGCGTCGGATCCCACGCCGGAGCTTGAACGCCAAACGCGGCGAGATAGCTCTGGCGGGTATAGGAAACAAAGAGCGCCAGCGACTGGATGCCGTAGCACTCCAGATCCGGCTGCGCGGGAATTACGGGTTGGCTGCTTGGTGTCATGCAACCGATGTGTCGCACGCCGCGGCTGGGACCGCCGCCGGGCTGAATCGCCAACGGCATGATTCCCAAACCTGTTGCGCACCCTTCCCGGGCGGAAATCCCCTGCTACGAACCAGCCGACTCGCCCTTGAGCCACATCTCGGCCACCGGATCCGCCGCAATGTTGGTTCCGTTGGCGAACGCGGTGCTTACTTGGATCGATCCGGCCGGCGGGCGGTTGGGATTGTAGGAGTCTTGCCCCGGCATCGTAACGCCCGGCGCGACTCCCACGGACGGCTGAAGCGCCGAAGGAACCCATGTGTAGCCCTCTTCCTGCCGCTGGATCATGGTGGCCAGCGGGTCCCAGCCCCAAACCATGATCGGAACGTCGATCGAATAGCCTTCGCTCGCAAGCTGCTGCGCCAACTCTACTTTCTGATCGTCCGGAGCATACCGCAGCGCCTGTACCGCGGCCGGCTGCGATGCCCAATAGGCATCGGTCGGGGTTTCCGAGCTGGTCGCAGGCGGCGCCGGCGCGGCCGTTTGCGCGGCGGGTACCACCGCTGTTCCAGCGGGCACCACCGTCTTACCAGTTTGGGACCCATTTTCGAACAGTTCCGCGACGGTCTTCACCGCGGAGCTGAGCTGTTGCGAAAATTCGGGATTCGAGTGCGTCTTTATCGTCCTGGCGTTAATGAACTTTTCGGGATTTACCAGGTGCGCGGCGTTACTTCCGATCAGCATTGGCGATCTTGCCTCCGCTGCCGGAACTGCACGCCGCGGGCCAGTTACTGAGCGGCCGGGGGCGCCCCGAATTTGATGGTGATCGGCAGAACGCGATCGAACGGCTCCGCGATCAGCCGCAGCGTGAAGGAGGCGGGCGGCTGCGGCGCTTCCTTGGGATCGAAGCGCACTTTGATTGTCGCCGTTTCGCCCGCCGGCACGTCGGATTTGTCGAGTTCGGCGGTCAAACCGGGCATCTTCGCCGTCGGATCAAGGTAAATCTTGATGGTTCCCCCTTCGTTGTTGTGAAAAACAATCTGCTCCGATGAGGCTTTGTCCAGAGGAAGCACCAGCTCCGTCTTATCGAGCACGGGCTGCTGCTGTTGCTGCTTCAAGATCTCTTGGGCGCGGCGCCTCAAAGCTTCCGGGCTCAGATCGGGGGCGTTTTGCGCACCGCCGCTTCGGGCGACACTCGGATCTGAAGGACCCATCGGCGTCGCCCACCTGCTGCGCTGATCTTCGTACCACACCCACTTGCCATCCTCGATCTTCCATTTGGTGTGCATCGGGACGGCGACCACGGTCTCCGGAAAATCATAGCGGGGTTTCCAGATGCGCTGGCCGGTCAGATCGACTTCGGCATGCGTGTCGTCGATGAATTTGATGCTGTCGATCTTGAAGGACTTGAACTGCACTTTTTGCGTGGCGAAATAATATTCCTTGGTGTCCTCGGCCACCATCTCATAGGCCTTGCTGAACTTGCCGTCCACGTGGTACTGGAAAAATTCATTCACGCGGGCCCGCAGCGCCTGCTCGGCTTCGGGCGAAGGCGTTTTGCTGTCGGATTGGGCAAATGCGGCGATAGGCAAAAGAAGCCATGCGGCGAAAGAGCGCATATGAATCTCCTTGTTCAGGGTAGCATCCGGCCGAGGCGGGTTACAGCCGTTACAAAGTTGACGCAAAACCCCGTCCCCGCGTGCAAGATTCCCCACTCCGCGGAGATGTTGAAACGGAATTCAAGCCAAAAGGGGCGGATTTTTCGAATCAGCCCCGCGGTTCCCGTTTCTGACGCCGTCTTCTCCACTCGAACAGCACGATTCCCGCCGCCACGCTCACGTTCAGCGACGCGATCCCGCCCGACATCGGAATGCGCACCAGAAAGTCGCAGTGCCGGGAAACCTGATCGTGCAGGCCGCGGCCTTCTCCGCCAAGCACGATGGCCGTGGGATCCGTATATTCGATCTCGGCGTATTCCTGCCTGCCGCGCTCGTCCAGGCCGTAAATCCAGTAGCCGCGCTTCTTCAAATCTTCCAGAGCACGATTGATATTCCCCACGCGCACTACCGGGAGATAGGCCAGCGCGCCGGCGGCGGCTTTGGCGGCCACATCGGTCAGCGGCGCGGCGCGGCGTTCCGGGATCACCACCGCCGCGGCGCCAGCCGCCTGCGCAGTCCGAATAATCGCCCCGAGGTTGTGCGGATCCTCGACGCCGTCGAGAATTACGTGCAATCCTCGCTGCGCGGTGGTTTCTTCAAGCGTCGCGTATTTTTCGACGGCTCCGAACGCCACGACGCCCTGATGCGCGGCGGTGCCTGCTGCGCGATCGAGCGCCTGGCGCGTCTCGAAACGCAACGGGATGCCGCGCTCCCGGCACAGATCGATCAGTTCCTGTAGCCGCGGACCGCCGGCTCCTTTCGCGATCAAAACACGGTCAATCGGACGGCCCGCGCGCAACGCTTCCCGGACGGGATGGATTCCGGCCAGCGGAGACATTATCATAAGGGTACGTCATGAGCGCGCCTCGAAACGCGCCGGGCTCAAAGGGCGACCCCAAAGGGACCCTTCCGACGCTCGAAATCCCCGATAAGCTTTATTTCCGCATCGGGGAAGTCGCGCGTCTGGCCGGCATCAAACCGTACGTGCTGCGATTCTGGGAAACCGAGTTCCCCTCGCTCGGCCCGCG
Source organism: Terriglobia bacterium (assembly GCA_021324615.1). GTDB lineage: Bacteria > Acidobacteriota > Terriglobia > Bryobacterales > Bryobacteraceae > Palsa-187. Next base: position 20,977 of record JAJPIT010000120.1, read on the forward strand.
AAAATCGGGCACCGGCCACCGTCTCTACCGCCGCAAGGACGTGGAGTTGGTGCTGGAAATCAAGCGCCTGCTCTATGAGAAGCGGTACACCATCGAGGGCGCGCGCAAAATGCTCGAATCGCGGGGAAAGACGGAGCCACGGCCCGCCAAATCGGCCCGCGCCAAGGCGCAGGCGGCGCTGTTTGACGATTCCGCCTCGATCCTGGAAAACGTGCGTAAAGAGCTGCAATCGCTGGCCGAGATGTTGAAATAGATACAACCGTTTTCCGGCTCCGGCGCACCCTCAAATCCCGGCCCCGCGCGCCGATAAGGCCCCTTTGAGGGATCTCCCCGGCGGGAGCCGCTCCGCGATGATTCAACTTACACGCATTAACCATATCCCCCTGATTCTGAACGCGGACCTCATCGAACACATCGAAACGACGCCGGACACGGTCATCAGCCTGACCAACGGGCAGAAATTCATGGTGCTCGAATCGACCCAGGAGATTATCCACAAGGTGATCGAATACCGCCGCTCGATCCAGCAGCCGGCGCCGGAGACCAAAGAGTAGATGGCCGAGGCAATCAAAGCGGACACAGCCCAGCCGCCCAAGGCCGGAAAAGCGAAAGCCAAGGCCGGCGCCCGGGTGGATATCGCCTCGATCGGCGGCCTGGGGCTCGCTTTCGGCGGGATTCTCGGAGGCTTGCTGATCGAAGGCGGCAAGCTGAAAGATGTGGCGCAGTTCACCGCCGCCATGATCGTGCTCGGCGGCACCATCGGCGCGGTGATGATCTCGACGCCTCTCCCTGTGGTGATCGGCGCGGCCAAACGATTCGCGGGCGTATTTTGCGACCGCCACAAGCCCATGAACGAAGTGCTGGAGCAGGTGATCGGCTACGCGACCAAGGCTCGCAAGAACGGGCTGGTCTCGCTCGAACACGAAGCCGAACAGATTCAGGATCCGTTTTTGAAGAAAGCGTTGAATCTGGCGGTGGATGGAACGGATTTGCAGGAGCTGCGCAAAATGCTGGAGCTGGAAATGGAGATCGAGGAGCAGCACCTCGAAGCCGAGGCCAAAGTCTTTGAAAGCGCGGGCGGCTATGCGCCGACCGTGGGCATCATCGGCGCGGTGCTCGGCTTGATTCAGGTGATGAAAAATCTGGCGAATATCGAGGAGGTCGGCCACGGCATCGCGGTGGCGTTCGTGGCCACCGTCTACGGCGTGGGCGCGGCGAACCTGCTGTTTCTTCCGGCCGCCAGCAAAATCAAGGCGCGCTTCGCCGAGGAGACGCACCGCAAGGAACTGATCGTCGAGGCCGTTTCGGGAATCGTCGAGGGCTTGAACCCCAAACTGATCCGCATGAAGCTGGAAGCCTTCGCTCCGCCCGGACCGGCAAAGAAGGCGGCCGCCGCGAAGGAAAATGCCGGATCCGCCAAAGCCAAGCCGGAAGCGGTGAAGGCCTAGCGATGGCCCGCAGAAAGAAAGCTCCGGCGCATGAAAATCACGAGCGATGGCTCATCTCCTACGCCGATTTCATCACTCTGCTGTTCGCCTTCTTTGTGGTGATGTTCGCCAGCTCCCAGGCCGACAAGGGCCGCGCGGCGGAAATCTCCGAATCGGTGAAAAAGGCGCTCGAGGGAGAAAAGCTGAAAACCGTGCTGCAAATCCTGTGGGGCGGAACGGTCAACGACATTGGCAAGGGCAACACGATGATGCGCGGCCCTGGCGGCGCGCAAAAGGCGCCGGAGAAAAAGGACCCCAAAGTGGCGGAATTGCTGCCGTCCCTCAAAGTCCTTTCCGAGGAGCTGAAGAAGGAAATCGAGAGCGGGCGCATCCGCATCAGCATGGAGCCGCGCGGCCTGGTGGTCAGCTTCAATCAGGCGGCCCTGTTTCCCTCCGGCGAAGCCGCCGTGGACGAAAAGAGCCAGGAAGGTTTGAAAAAAGTCGCGGCGGCGATCGCCAAGCTTCCCAACCCGGTGCGGCTGGAGGGCCATACCGACGCCGTGCCGATCAATACCGCGCGCTTTCACAGCAATTGGGAACTCTCGGCGGCGCGCAGCATCGCGGTGATGGAGCTGCTCAACGGCTTCGGCGTGCCCCGTGAGCGTATGTCCATCGCCGGTTACGCCGACGTCGCGCCGGTGGCCAGCAACGACACCGAAGAAGGCCGCGCCCGCAACCGGCGGGTGGATATCGTGATTCTGAACGAGCAGGGAGTCATCGGCGAGCCCTCGAAACTTTCTCCGCCCGACGGAAAAGACGCGCCCGCGCCGCCCGCGGCGGTACACTAAAATTTATGTCGATCAAAGTGGGCATCAACGGCTTCGGCCGGATCGGAAGAAACGTTTTCCGGGCCGCTCTGCGCAATCCGGAAGTGGAATTTGTCGCGGCCAACGATCTGACCGACCCGAAAACTCTGGCGCACCTGCTCAAATACGATTCGACTCTGGGACGGCTGGATGAAGACGTGAAAGCCGACGGCGATTCGATCGTGGTCGGAAATCGAAAAATCCGCATCTTCTCCTGCAAAGATCCGGCCGAGATCGATTTTTCAGGGCTGGGCGCGCAGATCGTGGTGGAATCGACGGGAAAATTCACCGAAGGCAAGGATGCGGCCAAGCACCTGCGCGGCAGTGTGAAAAAAGTGATCATCACCGCACCGGCCAAGGGCGAGGACATCACCATCGTGCTGGGCGTCAACCACAACGCCTACGATCCGGCGCGGCATCACGTGATTTCGAACGCTTCCTGCACCACCAACTGCCTGGCGCCGGTGGTCAAAGTTCTGCACGACGCCTTCACCATCGAAAAGGGATCGATGACCACCATCCACAGCTACACCAACGATCAGAACGTCCTCGACTTTCCGCACAAGGATTTGCGGCGGGCGCGCGCGGCGGCGATCAATATGATCCCGACCACCACCGGCGCGGCGAAGGCCATCGGCCTGGTGATGCCGGAGCTGAAAGGAAAGCTCGACGGCTACGCCATGCGCGTGCCGACGCCGAACGTTTCGGTGGTGGATCTGGTCGCGCTGGTTTCCCGGCCGACCACCAGCGAGGAAGTGAACGCGGCGCTTAAGCAATGCGCCGAAGGCGGCATGCGCGGGATTCTGGCCTACACCGAAGATCCGGTGGTGTCCACCGACATGATGCACAACCCCAACAGCTCGATCGTCGATGCGCAGATGACCAAGGTGCTGGACGGGAATTTAGTGAAGGTCGTCTCCTGGTATGACAACGAATGGGGCTACTCGATGCGCGTGGTCGACCTGATCTCGTTCCTGGCCAAAAAGGGACTGTAGCGGGCTCCCGTATTCATGCCCGGCGGCTTCCGGATTCAGCAGGCCGCAAGAGGTGTTTTTGCACCTTGCCCAGGGCGTTGCGCGGCAGTTTTTCGATCACTTCGAAGCGGCGCGGAACTTTGAAGGACGCCAGATTTTCGCGGCACCGCGCCTCCAGCTCCGCCACCTCTACCTCGCGCGCCAGCACGATATAGGCCACGGGGACCTCGCCGCGCAGGCGGTCCGCCGCGCCGACTACCGCGGCCTCGGCCACTTCCGGCTGCTCCATCAAAAACTCCTCGATCTCCCGGGGATAAATGTTAAAGCCTCCGGAGATGATCAGATCACTGCGCCGTCCGCGGAGGGTGTAGTAGCCGTCCTCGCTTCGCTCGGCGAGATCGCCGGTTTTGAACCATCCATCCTCGAAGGCGGCGCGCGTGGCGTCCTCGCGCCTCCAATATCCGGAAAATACGTTGGGACCCTTGACCCACAGCTCGCCCGTTTCGTCCAGGCGCACGGAGACTCCGGGCAGCGGCAGCCCGACCGTTCCCGCGCGGCGCTCGCCCGCGTAAGGATTCGAAATATTCATGAGCGTTTCCGACATTCCGTAGCGCTCTAAAATCGTGTGGCCGAAGCGCGCGCGAAAATCCTCGAGCACCTGCGCGGGCAGCGGCGCCGATCCGGAAACGAACAGCCGCATCTTCGCCCCGATGGCCCGCGCCGTCTCCGGCGGCGTCTCGAGCAGGCGGACGTACATGGTCGGCACGCCAAAAAACAAAGTGGGCTCGAATTGTTTGAAGTGATCGATCGCCGTGGCGTGATCGAAGCGTTCGAGCAGGCGCATGCGGCATCCGGAGATGAGCCAGCAATGCACGCCGTTGCCGAGCGCGTGCACATGAAACAGCGGCAGCGCCAGCAGGAACCGGTCGCGCTCGGTGATCTGCCAGCAGGCCGTCAGATTCACGCCGTTGGCCGCAAAATTGTTGTGCGAAAGGATGGCTCCCTTGGAAGCGCCGGTGGTGCCGGAAGTGTAAACCAGGGCCGCCGGCGCGTCGCCGTCCAGATGCGGAAAATTCGCGGCCGGCTCGGTTTCCGAGCTCAGCCCGGCCAGATCCTTCTCGGTGACGAAAAGCTTCGGCTCCGCGTCGGACAGGATGTGGGAAACTTCGCGCCCGCGATACAGAATATTGACGGGAACGAAGATTACGCCCAGCTTGACGCAGGCCAGAAACAGATCGATCATCTCGATCCGGTTGGCAAGCTGAACGCATAAGCGATCGCCCTGCGCCAGCCCGCGGTTTTGCAGAGCGCGCGCCATGCGATCGGCGCGGGCGCCGATCTCGCCGAAGGTGTATTCGCGGCCGGCCCATTCGAGGCCGGCGATATCGGCGCGAGCCTTTATCGAAAGATCGAAGAGTTGATTGAGGTTCACGGGATTTCCCGGCTACCTTTCATCGCGCGCCGCTTTGGCGATCTCCGGTTCCGGGTCGGAGGATAATTTGGAAATCAGGTCCGGCGCCGGGACCTTGGCCGCGCGCAGATCGTAGGCCAGCAGCAGGCGCTCCGCCGCGGTGAGCCGCGGCAACGCCCTTTCAAGCATCGGCGCCTGCTGCGCCGTCCATGCGGTTCGATAATAACCGGACGCCCCCGAATTCAGGTAAAACCACGCCGCGCAGGACTTCAGGGCGATCTCCGCGCGGGGTTTATCGATCACGGCGCAGCCAGACCCGCCATCGCCGCGCCAGCACACGGGAATCGACCAGTTGTGCGCCTCATTCGTCTGCCGCACTTCGATCCGCGGCTGGCCGTCGCAGTGCATTTCGCCCTGCAAAACCGGAATGCCGGTCTGATTCAGAAACGAATCCATCACCGGCGCCGGATCGATACCGGCGGCCCCGCCAAGCGAGGTTTCCAGATCCGCCGTAGTAGCGTTGGCGAATTCATGCTTCTTGAGGTAATCGCGCAATCCCGCCTGCATCTTAGCCTCGCCGAGCCATTCCTCGACCATCCACAGAATCGCCGCGCCTTTCTGATAGACGATCTGGCTGTAGACGTCCTTCATCTCTTCGCGATTGTGCATGATCACCCGGACCGGACGGGTGCGCGGGGAATCGTCCATGGCCATGATGCGCTCGCGCGCGGCGACGGCGGCCAGATGCGCCCGCGCGGGCGGTTGAAACTGGTCCATGATCTTGGCCGAGAGCCAAGTCGCAAAGCCTTCGCTGAGCCACACGTCATCCCAGTCGGCCTGCGTCACCAGATCCCCGAACCACTGATGGGCGATCTCGTGCGATTCGACCGAGCGGATCGCTCGAATTTTTTCCGGCGTGTCCTGGTCCGGCGCGGCCAGCAGCCCTCGCTGGCGATAGGTGATCAGGCCGGGATTCTCCACCGCGCCGAAAGCTCCTTCCGGCAGCGCAAGGTGATCCAGCTTGCCGAAGCGATATGGCATGCCGGTGTAAGCTTCAAGGCGCGGCAGCACGTCGACCGTCGCCTGCGCCGCCGCGCGCGCCTCATCGCCCAACCCGCGTGGCGTGATCACGCGAATCGGAGTGCCATGCCCGGCATTGGCGCCCTTGAAAACGTCAAACGGCCCGACGGCGAAGGCGACCACTTCGCTCGGCAGCGGTCTGGTCTCGGCGAAGTGAATCGCGTGCCCGCCGTTTGCTTCCGGTTTGTCGCTCACCTCGCGCCCGTTGGCGAACGCCTTGTCGCCAGCGGGCGCGTGAATCGTCAATTCCCAGGGCGCTTTGAAACGCGGCTCGTCGAAACAGGGAAAGGCACGCCGCGCGTCGATCGGTGTAAAAGTGGTGAAGACATACCAATCACCGCCGACCTTTTTCCGATACGGTCCGACTACGGATTTCTCGTCGAGCTTGCCTTCGTAGCGGAGGGAAACCGAGACCCGGCCGGGTCCGGCCGGCGAATGCAGGCGCACCTGGAGAAATTCTCCGTCGGGGTTCAGGCCGGCCGTTTCCCCGTTGACGGAAGCTTCCGAAGCGGTGATGTCCTTCGCCTCAAGCCAGATTTCCTGCGTCGGCTTGCGGAGCTCAACATCGATCCGAATCCGGCCCTGAAAAGATTCAACAGACGGGTCGATCCTCAGATCGACGGTATACTTTTTCGGGATCACATTCCCTGGAAGATCGAAAACCGGAGCGGCGCTAAGCAAGCTCGCGCAGAGAAGAAAGCCGAGGCGCATGCTTTACGATTATAGGACGAGTGCCGCGCGTGCCCATTCCGCCCGGCGAGTTGCGGCGCGGCCTAGATACATAACGATGCTGCCGGCTGAACTTCTTTACCAGCTCACTTGTGGACACTAAATTACCTGGATCATGTCTCCAGGTAGGTATAGCCGTTCAGTCCCTCCTCATAAAACTTGAGGAGCATACCGGACTCCTCATAGCCGATGCGTCCTTCGCGAACAGCAGCCTCGACGTCTTTGCGGAATCGCTCCAATAGCGCTTTCGATTGGAACTGCACGTAGTCGAGCACCTCGCGGACCGTATCGCCCTGAATCACCGCGTCCAGCACCACCGCGTTGCGCTCGTCCAGGCGGACGTGCACGGCGTTGGTGTCGCCGAACAGATTGTGCAGGTCGCCCAAAATCTCCTGATAAGCGCCCACCAGAAACGCGCCGAGAAAATACGGCTCGCCGTTGAACGGATGCAGCGGAAGCGTCTTCTTCACGTCGCGGCGGTCGATGAACTGGTCCACCTTGCCATCGGAATCGCAGGAAATATCGCCTAAAATGCCATGCCGGAACGGCTCTTCGTCAAGCCGGTGAATCGGCATGATCGGAAAAAGCTGCTTCACTGCCCAACTGTCCGGCAGGCTTTGAAACAATGAAAAATTGCAGAAGTAAGTGTCGGAAAGAAGGCTGTCCAGGCCCTCCAGCTCTTCCGGATAATAGTCGAGCTCCTTGGCCAGTTTCTGAATCTTGCGGCAGATCACCCAAAAGATGCTCTCCGCCCAGCTTCGCTGCTGCAACGGCAGATATCCGAGGCTGAACAGATTCAGCGCCGAATCGAGCGCCTGCTGCGCGTCGTGAAAACTTTCGAGAAGATTCTTGCTGCTGAGCCCGCGCAGCGTTTCCTTCAAATCGATCAGCGGCTGCTCGACGTCGTCGGGAATATCGGGCGACGTTTCGGCGTCGCCGAACCCGGTGACGCCCAGAACGTTGAACACCAGCACGCTGTGATAGGCGGCGATGGCGCGGCCGCTCTCGCTCACGATGGTCGGATGCGGCACCTCGGCTTCGTCGCACACGCTCTGGATGTGGTAGACCACGTCGTTGGCGTACTCTTGCAGCGTATAGTTCACGCTGGACTCGAAATCGGTCTGCGAGCCGTCGTAATCGATTCCCAGTCCCCCGCCGACGTCCATGTACGATAGTCCCGCGCCGGCGCGCTTCAACTCGACGTACACGCGAACCGCTTCCATGACCGCGCCCTTGATCTGCCGGATATTGGTGATCTGGCTGCCCAGATGGAAGTGCAGAAGCTGGAGGCAGTCCTCCATGCCGGCGGCCTTTAATTGATCGAGCGCGCGCAGAGCTTCCGTCACCGTCAGGCCGAATTTCGAGCGATACCCTCCGGACGATTTCCAGCGTCCCGACCCGCGGCTGGCCAGCTTGATCCGCAGCCCGATCACCGGCCGCACGCCCACGCGCGCGGCGTGCTTCTGGATCAGATCCAGCTCGGTGTATTTCTCGACGACGGGAATAATGCGCCGGCCGATTTTGGCGGCAAGCATCACCATCTCGATGTACTCGTCGTCCTTAAATCCGTTGCAGATGATCGGCGTCTCGTTGTCGGCGATGGCCAGCACCGCCAGCAGCTCCGGTTTCGAGCCGGCTTCCAGGCCGAACTTGAACGGGCGGCCGTATTCAAAAACCTCCTCCACCACTTCCCGCTGCTGATTCACTTTGATGGGATAAACGCAGCAGTAATCCCCCTTATAGTTGTGCTCGGCGATGGCGTTTTGGAACGCCTGGTGCATCTCCCCCAGCCGGTGCTGCAAAATTTCGCCGAAGCGCAGCAGGATCGGCAGCGAAATGCCCCGTAGCTGGAGATTGTCCACCAGTTGCTTCAGATCGATGGCCCGGTTGGCGTCCTTATTCGGATGCACCCAGATGTGACCGTTGGCGCCGACCGAAAAATAGCCCTTGCCCCAACTGGCGACATCGTACAGCTCGGCCGCCTCCGCGGTCGTCCAGCGATCGGCCGGCTCACGGACCGTCGCGCCATTTGTCAGAACAGTAGCCATTGCATTTTTAGTGTGCTTCCATTTGCCCCGGAGGGCAAGTGCAAAAGGACTGCTGTCCCCACTTTTTTGAAAATTTTTCGCGCTTCGGCCCCATGACCGCGCCGGACGCCGCCCGCGCCGTCCCGGCAGCCCGCCTATTCGATCCGCTGGTAGGTGGCGAAGGTCACGCTGGTCGTCTTGCCCTCGGCGTCCTGATGCATGTAAATAATGCCGAGCGTGTTGTGATCCGGCGATAACACGTTCGTCAGGATCTGCGTCACCCGCCCGTTCTTCTTGTACACGATCTCGTTCACCGCCGGGCTGAGCTCGCGCACGGCTCCCGAATCGGCGCCCGGGTTCCCGGTGATCGGCTCATCCTTGCCGTCGAAGTTGGTCACGTAGCCCCATTCCGACTTGACGCCTTGCCGGTTCACCGACTCAACCGTGATCTTCATGCCATGATCGCCGTAAGGCGCGTACGTCATGATGTTCGATTGTGGCGCCGGAGCCTCCGATTTCAGTTTCCATTTTCCAAAGCGCGGAGTCGGGTCCGCGGCGAACGCCAGGGCGGCGCTCATCGACACTGCCAGCAAAAGGTTTCGCATAGAAACCAGCTTACTGCCTGCCGCTTACTTTTTGTCGGTGCGGGATTCCATGCGCCGCGCGCCGCCCATGATGTCCTGCATGGCGTAGTTGCCCTCATGGCAGGCATATTCGTAGACGGGGCCGGCCGTGGCCAGGAACGGATACTCCACCGTCCAGGGGCGCGTGAAGGTGGCCGGATCCTCCATCGTCGCACGGTACAGAATCGTGTTCGCATCGACGCGCTGGAATCGCTCGATCACGTGCAGGTTCTCGCTCGATCCGTGGAAGCGGACTTCCGGCCGGAAGTTCGTGGTGTCCACTACCAGCGTGTCGCCCTCCCAGTGCCCGATGGAATCTCCCAGCCACTTCTTCACGCCGGAAGCGTCGTGCTGCTGGTTCATCCGGATCACACGCACATCGTGAACCATCTCGACCAGGATCATGATCGTATCCGGCGTCTGGACGATCTGATAGTTGTTGTTGTAAAGCACCGGCAGCATCGGCGGCCCCGCCGTGGAGCCGAAGCCGATCAAGCAGCGCTCCGATAACGGCCGGTTCTTCACATCATCGAAGTTGAAAAACTCCCGCATCTCCTCCGCCATGCGCTTCTTCGCCGCATCGGTGAGGGGCGGAACGTGGCCATCCGGCGGATCGATGATGAGCGAGGTGCGCTTCACTCCATCGACGCGCGCCAGCTCCGAACCGCGGTCGAGGAACAGGGCGTTGTATCCGCCGGTTCCTGCCGAGCCCGCCGCGCGAATGATTTTGCCGTCCGAAGCGCCGTCCTCGGCCTTCAGGTCCTGGGCCTCGGCCTGTTCCCACTGCCTGGCTTCCGCATCGCTGATCGTCAGAGACTTGTACTTCGCCGGCCGTTCCAGCGGGGTGAGCGTGGCGTTGGTCCACACTCCCTGAAGATCCGGATGACCGTCCGGGGTGCGGGGTATCGGCGCCCTTTTCTGCGTCTGCGCAAGCAGGGCGAGCGATGCAAACGGGATCAGGGCAAGGAAGCGAAGTTTCACCGGAGACCTCCTACCTGTTGGCGTACCACGCTTACCGGCGTCTGTCAACCGACCGGTCGGTCGAAACACAGCAGGCCAAGCGGGCCAGGCGGCTTTCCCGCAGGGCAAAAACTATTTCTTGTCGTCCTTCTTCTCGTCGTATGGCGCGCCGGTGCCCTGCGAGCCCAGGAACAGCTTCTGCCCGTCAGGCAGCGTAATATCGCGGCCGTTGGCGCGATTGGAGCCATCCTTGGACTGGTAGCCGTCCACGATCACTTTGGTCCCGATGGGGATCGTGTTTTTGTTGAAGCCGCGGCGCAACAGAACGTTCGGGCTGCCCGCCTCAACCATCCAACTGGTCACCTTCCCGTCCGGCCCGGTGACGTCCACATGGATCCAGGAATGCGGGTTGATCAATTCCACCTTGGTCAGCGTCCCTTCCAGGTGGATCGGGGTCTTGGCGTCAAACTCCGCCGCAAAGGCGTGATGCGCCCACGCCGGCGCCGCCGCGCCGATCAGTCCCGCGATCCCCAACACCACCGCAAGCTTGCTGCTCATGTCGTACTCTCCTTGCTCTTCAGTCTACTTATTTCGTCGGCTTTTTGCTGTACTGCCCGTACATCAGTTCTTCCACAAACTCGACGCACTTAAAATCCATCAACTGTGCGTTCTTTTCGACGTGCCGGTACAGCGGCATGCTGATCTTCCAGGGCCGCGAAAACACTTTCGGATCCTCTATGGTCGCCTCATACCACAGCACTTCGGGACTACGCAGCGTGTAGCGCTCCACCACGTGCAACTGATCGCTGTGGTAGTTCCCCGAACGGTCAAACCAGGTCCGCTCATCGAGCCCGGTCACGTCCACCACCAGCGTATCGCCTTCCCAGTGTCCCACCGACTGGCCCATCCAGGTATCGACCGGCGCCGGACCCGGGTCCTTCAAAAAAATATTGCGAAAGGCGCCATCGTACTCATAGGCAATCGCGATCTCCCTGTCGCTTTGAAAAATCTGGAAGGGATAAGGCATGTAGGTGGCGCGCGGAACGCCGGGCAGATAACAATAAATCTCTGGATCCAGCTTCAACCGGTTCTGATAGTTCTGCTTCCGCTTTTCCAGCGCCTCCGGCCTGTAGGGAATCTTGCCGCCTTCGACCACGCTCAAGCCGCCTGGTTCGGCTCCTTCGGCTCCCAGGGCCAGCACCGGTCCGGCCTGCGCATTGTGATCTTCCAGATCCCAGTTGGCGGTGTTCATCGCCTGCCAGATTCCGTTAAGATTGGGATGCCCGTCGGGACCGCGCGGCGGCTTGTAAGTCGCCTGCGCTGCCAGGACCACCGGCAGCAGCGCAGCGAGGATCCACGTTCTCATATCCGAGTATCTTTTAGCAAACCCGCCCGCCTATGTCAAACCGACCGGTCGGTCAGCCTGGGCGGCGTTCTCCCTGCCGGAGGACCACGCCCTGGCCCGTCTGCTGAAAATATGCAGGCAAATTCGGCTTGGTGTCGCGCAAAATTTCTAAAATCGCCCGCCGGTCCGCGGCGGAAATCCGGGCGAACCTGGGGCTTTGATCCTGCCCGCTCAGCACCTCATACAGCCGGCGATAAACCCTGCCGCGCACGGCATCCGGCAGCGCGTCGAACTGCGCGCTGTAGATTGCATAACTGAGCGGATACCGGAACAGCCGCGTGCGCAGATCGAAGTCGCGCAGGGAACGGCCCTTGCGGTCGCGCGGCCCGCGCTCGGGAAACGTCCGGGTGAACGTGGACGCGCCTTCGATCGGTTCCCGAAGCGGCTCTTCCTCGGCAAAAAGCATGTACGCCACGGTATCCTCGGTCTCCGAGCGGAGCGTCTGCTCATCGGCGCCCATCCGCGCCAGCCACCCCAGGCGCGTGAGCAAGTTCTGCATCTGGGTCTGATGCTCGAACGTCATCAGCGCCACGATATCGCTTAAAGGCGTCAGATAACCGGCCGGATTGAAAAACCGCGCCAGGCTCGTCAGATTCTGCTTTCCTTCGTTGTCGAGCGTTTCCGGCTCGGCCGGATCGGGCGCCACCGAATTGGCGCGGTCCCGCTGCTCGCCGCTTTTGGCCGTGATGTACCAGCCGCCCCAGCGGTCCTCGAATCTGGTCCGGTGATCGGTGATAATGGCGCCCAGGCGCTGCGGCTCCCCCAACGGGTTGGGAATAACGGAGCCGACGAACATTCCGGGCACGCCATTGGTGGCCGCCCCGCGATGGCAGTTCAGGCACACCTGCGGGCGGTTAAATACCGGCTCGCCGGAACTGCTGCGAACCACGTCGTAGAAAATCACTCCCTGCCGGGGATCGAGCGAGGCCAGCTCCACGCCAGTGCCGCCGCGAACCCATCCGGCGGCAACGTCGTCCGTGAAATAAATCGCGCGCGGATTCCGCGGCGAGATTTTCGCTGCTTGAAAACTTCCTTTCGCGAACGGCAGCGCTTGCGAATTCGTGTTGATGCCCAGATTTTCGAGCAGGCTCGGGAGGTAACCGAGGCCATCGTCGCGCCAGGCAAGTTTCCTTTTGCCGGCGTCGATTTGCCGGATGAGCCGCGAAACGGGATCCTCCAGCGACTGCGCCGGCGTCTGGAAATAGCCAATCGCAGGGTGGTCTATCGGTAAATCGCTTTTGTAAATCTGCGCCGGACAGGTTGCAGCTCCGGTGGCGATGATCCACCATGCGAAAAAAGCCCGCATTTCAACTCGCTCGCAACTCTATCGTCGCGGAGCCCCGGCGCCGGGCAAGCAGACACCGGCCCTGGTTGTCTCCGGCCCGCGGCCCCGGCATTCTGTGGCGCTGCCGCGCAGCCGCCACGAGAGCGATGATCCTGCCCAGCCTACTTTCCGCCCGGGAAGAAGCGGCCTGCCGGGATATCGGGGATAAACTTAACTTCCTTCATCCCGGAGGCGACGGCCAGGGCGTCCAAAATATCCTTTTCGGCCTGCTCTTCCTTGGTGAGCGGGCGGTCATAGATGCTGGCGCTTGAGGCGACCACGCACTGATCGGACCGGCAGTTGTGCGAATTCGCCGA
>JAJPIT010000080.1 GCA_021324615.1 Terriglobia bacterium
CATGTCCGGTTCGGCGGAAATCAGCGTTCGGATTCCCTGGCGGAACAGCGTATGATCGTCCGCGAGCATGATTCGAATCTTGGCCATAATTTAAGCCCGGCTTTCCTCTTTTCGCCGCCTCGGGCGGCGCAGGCGATTTCACCTACTTACTGATCGGCAGTTCTATGGAAATCTTTGTACCCCTCTTACTACCTTCCGTGCGGCCCTCCACCGAGAACTCGCCGCCCAGCAGCGCCACCCGCTCGCGCATTCCCGATAATCCGAAGGACTCGCGCTTGGCCAGCGCCTCCTCGACGTTGAAGCCGACGCCGTTGTCCTCGACGGTGAGCTTGAGCTTCTGATCGGCGGAGGCCAGCGAAATATTTACGCTGGTGGCCTGCGAATGCTTGCCGATGTTGTTAAAGCATTCCTGCACAAGGCGATAGGCGATAATCTCGATCTGCTGCGGGAGCGCCCCCATTTTGGAAAGCTGAAGCCGTACGCGGCACTGGTGCAGGCGCTGGAATCGATTGACCAACTGGCGCAGCGCCGCGCCCAGGCCGAGCTGCTCCAGCACCGCCGGACTCAAGGCCGCGATCAGCCGGCGCATCTCCAGGATGGTCCGCTCGGTCAGATCGCGGGCCTCGCGCAGCTTGGCCCGCCATTCGCCTTCCGATTCGGGAAGCGCCTGCTCGACCAGCTCCATTTGCAGGCGGATGCACAACAGACTTTGGCCGGCTTCGTCGTGCAGTTCGCGGCTGATGCGGCGCCGCTCCATCTCCTCGACGTGCAGCATGTGCTCGGCCAGGCGGCGGACCTGCTCCTCGCGCCGCGCCAGATCCTCCATCAGGCGGGCCTTTTCGGCGGCCATCAGGCAGCGCTCGGCCGCGGCGGCCAGCAGATCCTGCTCGCGCGGCAGCCACTCGTAGGCCTTGGAAAATCCAAACTGCATCACCCCGGCGGTGCGCCCGTCGGCGGCCAGCGGAATCGACCAGCAGGACTGAAACCGGCGGTGCCAGCTCTCGTCAAGCAGCACGCCGGCCGCGCCGGCATCGCCGTTCAGGTGCCGCGGCTTGGACAACTTCTTGATCAGCCCGGGACGGTTGGGAACCGAAAGCTGATCCGGCTTGGGCGTGCCGGCCAGAAGCTCCCATTTGCTGGAATCCTCGTTGAGCATGTAGAGGCGGCCGGCGTCGGCGCGGCAGACGTGGACCAGGGATTCGAGAAAGCGCCGCAGCAGCTCCTGAAGATTGCGCGACTCCAGCTCCACGCGGAACAGTTCGTAAAACGCCTGCGTTTCCGCTTCCCGGACCTGATAATAGGCGTTATTGAGCGTCAAAATCACGCAAAAATGAAGCTGCTCGCGCACCCATTGAAAATTGGCGTGCTCGTGCGGGATCAGCGATTCGAGCATGGGGCCGAGGAGCCGGTCGTATTCCTCCAGGGCTTCCAGGATCGCGCTGGGCGGCAGGTTCAGCTTGGCCAGACGGCGGCCGTTGTACTCCACCTGCTCGATGAATTTAAGCGGGGTCTGGCCGCGCGCCAGAATCACCGCCGCCGCACCGGGCGTGATGGCGGCCAGCGCCGTCCGCTGCTTGGGCTGGAACTGAAGCTCGCGCAACCGGCGCAGAAACCGCCGCTCGATCTTTTCCGCGTGCGGCTCCAGCAGCGCCGCCAGGCGGTGCAGATGCTCGCGGAGCTGATCGCTGAGGACGTCCGCCGCGTCGGCCAGTTCGGGTGAAAGCTGCGCGGTTTGCACGGAGATGTCGGAACGCGAACGTTCCACAAAGTGATCGGCGGGCTAGGGCCTTCTCTTTAGTACGCCCGCCAATTGTTTGCGCGGGCCGGTCACGGCGCCTTGCGCTAGGCCAGGCCCAGTTGATCGAGGACAAACGCGTAATAGAACGCAGTCTCTTTCAAATGTTCGTAGCGGCCGCTGGCGCCGAAATGGCCGCTGCCCATCTCCGTTTTGAGCAATAAAAGATGACCGTCGGTTTTGGTGGCGCGCAGTTTGGCCACCCATTTGGCGGGTTCCCAGTAGGACACGCGCGGATCGTTGAGCCCCGCCGTCGCCAGAATCGCCGGATAAGCCTTGGCTTCGATGTTTTCATAGGGGGCGTAGGATTTGATGTAGTCGTAGTAGCGCTGCTCGTTGGGGTTGCCCCACTCCTCGTATTCGCCGATGGTCAGCGGCAGCGTCGGGTCGAGCATGGTGTTCAGGGCGTCGACGAAGGGCACCAGCGCCACCACCGCCTTGAACAGTTCCGGACGCATGTTGCAGACCGCGCCCATCAGCAGGCCGCCGGCGCTGCCGCCCATGATGGCCAGGCGCCCCGGCGAGCAGTATTGTCCGGCGATCAGATGCTCGGCGCAGGCGATGAAGTCCGTGAATGTGTTCTTTTTCTTCAGCAGGCGCCCTTCTTCATGCCAGGGCTTTCCCAGATCGCCGCCGCCGCGGCTGTGGGCGATGGCGTAGACGAATCCGCGGTCGAGCAGGCTGAGCCGCTCGGAGGCGAATCCGGGATCGATGCTGATGCCGTAGGCTCCGTAGCCATACAGCAGCAGCGGCGCGGAGCCGTCCTGCTGGAAACCTTTCTTATAGACCAGCGACACCGGGATCCGGACGCCATCCGGCGCCGCGGCATAGATCCGCTGCGATTCGTACTGCGAGGGATCGTAGCCGCCGAGCACCTCCTGCTGCTTTTTCAATTCCCGCCGGCGCGTCCGCATGTCGTAATCAAACACCGAATGGGGCGTGGTCAGCGAGGTGTAAACAAACCGCAGCGTGTGAGTGTCGAACTCGGCGTTGGCGCCGGGCGTGACGGTGTAGACCGGCTCGGGGAAGTCAATGTAATGGGGTTCGCCGGAAAAGGGCCGGATCTGGATGCGCGTCAGGCCGCGGTCCCGCTCTTCGACCACCAGATAGTCGCGGAAGGCATGGACGCTTTCAATGGTGGCGTCCTCGCGCGCCGCGATGATCTCTTTCCAGTTGGCCTTGGAGGGATCGCCGAGCGGAGCCTGGACGACGCGGAAGGTCCGGGCCTGGTCGTTGGTGCGGATGAAGAACGAATCGCCGTGATGGGTCAGGTCGTATTCGATTTCGGGAACACGCGGCAGAACGGTTTTAAACCCGGCGCCGGGATCATCCGCGCCGATATAGCGGACCTCCGAGGTCAGCGAGCTGGAGATGTGAATGAGGATGAAGGCGCGGCTGGAGGTCTTGGCGAGTTCGACGGTGAAGCGCTCGTCGGCCTCGTGATAGACCAGCGTGTCTTCGGCCGCGCCCAGGCTATGGCGGAAAATCCGGTAGGGCCGGCGCGCCGCGTCGAGCACGCAATAAAAGAACGTGCGGCTGTCGTTGGCCCATTCGAGGGTGTAGTAGGTGTTGGGAATCCGGTCGGCCAGCAGCTCGCCGGTTTCCAGATCCTTCACCCGGATGGTGTACTGTTCGTCGCCGTCGTAGTCCTCCGAATAAGCCAGCAGACGATGATCCGGGCTGACGGCGAAGTTGCCGATGCGGAAATATTTTTTTCCTTCGGCCAGGACGTTTTCGTCCAGCAGAATCTCCTCCGGCGCCTCGAGCGAACCCTTTTTCCGGCAGTGGATCACGTATTCCCTGCCCTCCTCGGTGCGGGTGTAATAAAAATAGCCGTCGCGCGGAACCGGGACGCTCAAATCGGTCTGTTTGATGCGGCCGAGCATTTCGGCGTAGAGCTTGCCGCATAAAGGACCGATGTGGGCCGTCATGGCCTTGGTGTACTCGTTTTCGGCTTCGAGATAGCGCAGCGTATCCGGGTCGGAGCGGTCGCGGAGCCAGAAATAAGGATCGATACGGGTCTCCCCGCCGCCGTGGATCGGATGAGGAACGATCTTGGCGACGGGCGGGGCCAGGTCTGAAGCAGTAGCGGAACGAAGAGTGGTCACGGTTGCTCCAATTATGGACGCGATGCGCCGGCGCGCGCGGACTGGTAAAATTCCCAGGCGTCTTGAACGATCCGGTGCAGATCGCTGCGCACGGGCTTCCAGCCCAGCGTGCGGCGGAGTTTGGCGGAATCGGCGACCAGTTCGGCGGCGTCTCCCGGGCGCCGCGGTGCGATGACGTAGGGCACCTTGCGGCCGGTGACTTCCTCCACGGCCCGCATGACTTCCATCACCGACTGGCCGCGTCCGGTGCCGGCGTTAAAGACGCCGCTGGCGCCTCCCTCCAGCAGATAATCGAGCGCGGCGAGGTGCGCCTGGGCCAGATCGGTAACGTGAATATAATCGCGGATGCAGGTGCCGTCCGGAGTGGGATAATCTTCGCCGAAAATTTTCACCGGCTCGCCGCTGTCGACGGCGCGTAGAAGCAGCGGTATCAGGTGGGTTTCCGGCTCGTGCTGTTCGCCCAGGCCGGCCTCGGGCAGGGCGCCGCAGGCGTTGAAATAACGCAGCGCGACGCTGCGCAGGCCGCGGAACTCATCGAGCTGCCGCAACATCCGCTCGACGATCAGCTTGGACTCGCCGTAGGGACTCACCGGCGCCAGAGGAGCGTCCTCGGGGATGGGAATGGTTTCCGGATTGCCATAAACGGCGGCGGTGGAGGAAAAGACCAGCCGCTTCACTCCGGCCCGGGCCATGGCCGCCAGCAGGGACAGCGTTCCCCCCACGTTGTTTGAAAAATAGAGCTCCGGCTCGCGGGCCGATTCGCCCACGGCGATGAATGCCGCAAAGTGCACCACCGCGTCCACGCCGGCCAGCAGCGGCGCCAGCGCGGCGGTTTCCTGCAAATGAACCACGCGCAGCAGATGGGGCGGCACGTTCTGCCGGTGGCCGCGCGATAGATCGTCCACCACGAGCACCTCGAATCCGCGCTGCAACAGTTGATAGGTGGTGAGAGAGCCGATGTATCCGGCGCCTCCTGTCACCAGGATGTTCGGCACGATCCGATTATACCGGCGCGCGGGCGCCCGGCGGCGGGCGCGGCCGCTCCGCGTTGTTTGTCCCGGCACAATAGAGTTTGACCTGAAATTGTTATACTTAGTGCTTAATTAGATATGGATATCCTCAAAATGATCGCCGAACTGCGGGCCGAGCGCGAGGCGATTGACGAAGCGCTGATCGTGCTGGAAAGGCTGGCCAGAGACCGGGGCAAACGCCGCGGCCGCCCGCCCACCTGGTTGAGCGCGATGCGCGGCGCCGCCGGGCAGCAGGATGGACAGATTCGCAGACGGACGCTCAGCCCGGAGACGCGCAAGCGCATGGCCGAAGCGCAAAGACGCCGCTGGGCGGCCTACCGGAAAGAACAGGCCGCGGCTGAATCCTGACCCCCACTGTTGGTTATAGTGGGAGCATGTACCGGCACCTTCTCCTTCAAAACGAAGGCTCGCTTGCGATCCTCACTTTAAACCGGCCGGAGCGGCGCAACGCGCTTTCGCTCGAACTGATGCGGGAGTTGATCGACGCCCTGGAGGCGGTTTCCGCCGATGGCTCAACGCGGGCCGTGATCCTGGCGGCGGCGGGGAAGGTTTTTTCCTCCGGCCATGATTTAAACGAGCTGGTCAACGGCACCATCGCGGATTACCGGCGGATTTTTGACGTTTGTACGCAGTTGATGACGAAAATCCAGTCGATTCCTCAGCCGGTGATCGCCCAGGTGCAGGGCATCGCCACGGCGGCGGGATGCCAGCTCGTGGCCACCTGCGACCTCGCGGTGGCCAGTTCAGAGGCCACCTTCGCCACGCCGGGCGTCAAGAACGGGCTGTTCTGTTCAACCCCCATGGTCGCGCTGACGCGCGCAGTGGGACGCAAGCGGGCGATGGAGATGCTGCTGACGGGCAAACCGGTGGACGCGCTGTCGGCGCAAGCCGCGGGTTTGGTTAACCGCGTGGTCGCGCCGGCGGAGTTGGAAGCGGAAACGAGAAAACTGGCCTGCGAGATCAGCGCGGCCAGCCCGCTGACGATTTCGATCGGCAAGCAGGCCTATTACGCCCAAATCGAGCTGGATCAGGCCCGGGCGTATGCCTACGCCAAGGAAGTGATGTCGATGAACGCGGCCGCCTACGACGCGCAGGAAGGAATCACGGCCTTCCTCGAAAAGCGCCCGGCCTGCTGGAAGGGAAAATAGCGCCGCGTCTGCGGCGGATCCAGCCTGGTTGATTAAGAAAGCGTCATGTTAGAATCCGAATAATGTGGCGTGTCTTCGCCTTCCTTGCGGTTCTGGCGATTTCCGGGGCAGCCGCCGACGATAACCGTCCGCTAGGCGATCGCACCCGGCAATACCTGATTGATCTGCTGCGCCTGGACACCTCCAATCCGCCGGGCAACGAGACGCGGGTGGCCGACTATCTCAAGCAGGTGGCCGACGCGCACGGGATCTCCTGCGATCTGGTGGGCAACGATCCGCGGCGGCAGAATTTCATCGCGCGGCTGAAGGGCGCCGGCAAGGGACGGCCGCTGCTGCTGATCGCCCACACCGACGTGGCGCCGGCGCAGCGCAATCAGTGGACCGTCGATCCCTTCGGCGGCGAGTTCCGCAACGGATTTATCTACGGGCGCGGCGCGCAGGACGACAAATCGCTGCTGGCGGCGGAGCTGGCGGTGTTGGTGGAGATCAAGCGGCGCAATATCCGGCTGGGGCGCGATCTGATCCTGCTCGCCGAGGCGGACGAGGAGGGCTCCAACAGCGGAATCGAGCGGATGCTCCAGCACGACTATTTCCAGCGGATCGACGCGGAGTTCGCGCTGAACGAAGGCGGCTACGTCACGGAATTGAAGGATGGCCCGAAGATCTTCAACGTGCAGACGGCCGAGAAGGTCCCCACCGGAATCATCCTGGTGGCCAAAGCCGCCAGCGTGCCGGGCCGCGCCGATAATCCGGTGGTGCATCTGGTGGAGGCGGTCGAAAAGCTGATCCACGCCGATCAGCCGGTGCGGCTCAACCAGACCACGCGCCGGTACTTCCGCGAGTTATCCAAGGTGCCCGATTACGCCTGGCTCGAACCGATCCGGCGGCGGCTGGACGACCCCAGTACCATGCAAGCGGCGGCGAACCAGGTGCGGGCGCACGATCCGGGCCTGGACGATATGCTGCGCACCACGGTGACTCCGACGCTGCTGCAAGCCGGAATCAATATTCACGAGATTCCCAGCATGGCCGAGGCGCAGCTCGACGTGCGGCGGATGCCGGCCGAGACGAGAGAGGAGATTCTGGCGCGCTTCCGCGGGATCATCAATGATCCGTCGGTGGAAATCAGCTTCGCTCCGGGCCAGCAGATGCCGGCGACCGAGCCGAGCGCGATCACCACGCCGCTCTATCGCGCCATGGAGCGCGCCATTGGCCGCATGTATCCGCGCGATCTGGTGGTGCCCTTCATGGGGCGCCGCGGCACCGATTCAAGTTTTTTGCGCGCGCGCGGCATGGCCGTCTATGGCGTGCCGATCTTCGTCCGTGATACGGCCGACGGCCGCGCGCATGGTCCGGACGAGCGGATCTCGCCGAAAAACCTGGAAGACGGCGCCGAGCTGCTGTGGCAGATCGTGCTGGAGACCGCCGGCTTGAACTAGCCGCGGTTTTCCGCTAACGTTACCGCCGTAGGGGCCGCGCCCGGATTCCGGTCTAATAGAAGTTGCGGGCATGAGACCGGGTCAGGAAAAGCTTCTCGCCTACGGCCTTCTGGCGCTGGTTCTGACCGCGAACGCGGCCGGCCTTTGGCCGGAGCTTGCGGTCAGCCGCGTGGACCTGAACGACAATGTGATGCACTATCCGCTGGCCGCGGACATGGTGGAGGCCATCGAACACGGCGGCAACCCGCTCGATCACTGGTCGCCGGAGTGGGTCTTCGGCTACCCCGTATCGCGGACGTATCAACCGCTGGGCCATCTTCTGGCCGCGCTGGCGTATTTCGCGCTGTTCAAAAAAGTTCCGCTGATGACGGTGTTCGTGTGGGTGCGATTTCTGTCGGTGGCGCTGCTGCCGGCGACCTTTTTCGCGCTGGCGCGGCTTCTGTCATTTTCCAGATTGACGGCGGCCGCGGCGGCGATGCTCGCGCCGCTGATCTCAACGCCGGGGCTTTACGGACTCGAATACGGCAGCTATTTGTGGGCGGGCAGCGGATTGTTCACTCAGGCGGTCGCCATGCATCTGGCGATGCTGTCGATCGGATTCGGATATAGCGCGATCCTGCGCGGGCGGCGGCTGGCGCTCACCGGCTTGCTGGTCGGGCTCACGTTCCTGGCGCACTTCATTTATGGATACATCGCGGCGCTGACGATCTGTCTGCTGGCGTTGATGCCCGGCGCCGAATCGCGCGCGGCGCGCATCGGGAGAACGGTATGGGTGGGCGCGGTTGCGCTGGCCGTATCCGCCTTCGAGTTGATCCCGCTGCTTCTCGACAGCCCGATCATCAATCACAGCCGCTGGGAAAATGCGTGGAAATGGGACTCTTTCGGCGCAAAACAGGTGCTGAAATACGCGTTTTCAGGCGATTTGCTCGATCACGGCCGGCTGCCGGTGATGAGCGGGCTGGCGCTGGCCGGAGCCGCATTTTATTTCCGCGACCGCATCTCGAAGCGGGCGCAGGCTCCGGCGCGGAGGTTTGTGCTGCTGGGTGCGGCGCTGTGGATTCTGATGCTGTTCGGACGGCCGTTCTGGGGGCCGGCGCTCTCGCTGGCGGGCGTCCCGCCCGATATGCAGTTGCATCGCGTGATCGGCGGAGCGCACATTTTTCTGGTTCTGGCCGCGGCGGCCGGGCTGGCGGCGATGTGGCGCGAAATGGCGCGCGCGCACGCCGCGCTGGCCGTGGCCGTCACCGCCGCTCTGTTTTTCCCCATGGTGCAGGAGCGCGCCGGCTATCTGCGCAATAACCGCAGTTGGGGCGAAGCGAATCTCGCCGCCTATGATCGCGAAAAACCGTATATCGACCGCGTCCTGGCGGCAGTCAGGGACCGCGGCGGGCGCGCGTTCGCGGGGATCCCGCTGCTGTGGGGCGGGAAGTTCAAGGTCGGCGAGGTGCCGTTTTATTCGCTGATCAGCGTGGCGCGGGAGCCGGCGGTGTCCTACATGTATCATTCCATGTCGCTTCCGTCCGAGATCATGACCCGGTTCAACGAAGCGCGCCCGGAGGAGTACAAGCTGTTCAACATCAAGACCGTGGTGGCTCCGGCGGACCTGGCGCTGCCGGATTTTCTGAGCCCGCTCGCGCTCGACGGACCATTTCGCGTCATGGCCGCGCCGGGCGATGGATACTTCGACGTGGTGGACGTCTTTTACTCGGTAAGAACGAGCAAGCTGAACTTCTATCAAGTCAACGACCGCTGGCTGCAAAGCGATTGGGTTGAAAAGCGGCAGCATCTGCTGCTCGATTTTTTTGACGACGCCGATAAAAGTCTGGCGCATCTCGATCCGGACGCGAACCTGCCGGACACGCCGGCGTTCCCTTATCCGGGAACGGTGCTCGGCGACGCCCAGCAGGGGCAGACGTACCGCGCGCGAGTGGATGCGGCGCGGCGAAGCTACGTCCTTTTCAAGATGACCTGGCATCCCAACTGGAAAGCCTTCGTCGATGGCGAGCCGGTAAAGACGGCGATGCTTTCGCCGGGATTTGTGGGAATCCCGGTGGACGCGGGCCGGCATCTGATCGAATGCCGCTATGAGCCGGAGGGATGGAAAACCGTGCTGGCGTTCGGCGGAATATTCTTCGCGCTGATCGCGCTGGCCGGCGAGCGGTGGGGCTGGCTGGCCGCGATGAACGAGGCCGTGGCGGAGCGTGCGCGCGCGATCCGGATCCCGCAATCGGCGTGGGCGCGGAACGGCGCGCTGCTGGCCCTGCTGGCCTTGCCGGTGATCCTGCCGCTGCTGTCCCCGCGGCTGATCGAAGGGCACGACGCCACCGAGTATCTGCCGCGGCAGGTCGAATTTCATCAGAACATTTCGCAAGGCGTGCTGCTGCCGCGCTGGGCGCCGGATCTGAGCCGCGGCTTCGGCCAGCCGCTGTTTCTCTACAATCCGCCGATGATTTATTATCTCGCCGAGTTCTGGCGATTCTTGCGCTTTGATTTCGTCACGTCCATCAATCTGGCGTGTGTGGAGCTGGCACTGCTGTCGGCGG
Source organism: Terriglobia bacterium (assembly GCA_021324615.1). GTDB lineage: Bacteria > Acidobacteriota > Terriglobia > Bryobacterales > Bryobacteraceae > Palsa-187. Next base: position 10,065 of record JAJPIT010000080.1, read on the forward strand.
CGGGAATGTTTCTGCTCGGGCGCTTGTATTTTGGCGACCGCGGCGGTTTTTTGGCGGCGGCGGCCTATCTCTATGCGCCGTATTTCAGCGTCGATCTGGTGGTGCGATCGGCGTGGGCCGAATTCGCCGCGTTTCCATTCCTGGCCTTCGCTCTCTACGGATTTGGCGCCTACGCGAAACATCGCAAGCCTGGCGATTTGGTGATCGGAGCCGCGGCCTACGGCGGCGTGGCGATAAGCCATAACGCGGCCTTGCTGATGTTTACGCCGATGCTCGGCGGATTCGTTTTATTGACCGCGTGGATGGCGCGATCCTGGAAGACGCTGGGCGTGCAGGTTTTGGGGTGCGCGCTGGGGCTGGCCGTTTCGGCCTTCGCGTGGCTGCCGAGCCTGGCCATGCGCAGGCTGACGCAGGTCCGGCTGCTGCTCGAAGGCGCGTCGAACTACGCCAATCATTTCGTTTATCCGCATCAGTTCTTCAGCCTGTTCTGGGGATACGGCCTTTCCGGTCCGGGAGACAACGACGGCATGTCCTTTTCGCTGGGACCGGGGCATGTGTTTTTGGCCGCCGCGGCGATGGCCGCGATTGTCTGGAGACGCCGCCAGTGGACGCGCTGGATCGCTTTCTTCGCGGGCGTGACGGCGATCTTCTGCCTGCTGATGACGCCCGCGGCGCAGTGGATTTGGGATCGCGCGGCGCTGCTCCAGTTCCTGGCGTTTCCCTGGCGCATGCTCGAACCGGCGGCGCTGGCGCTGGCGGCGCTGATCGCCGCGTTGGCGGGCGCGCTGGAACATGGTCCGGCGGGCAAGACCGCGTTCGCCGCGGCGATGATTGTGCTGATCGCGCCCAATCTGTCCCACTCGCAGGCCGGCCATTACCGCGAAATCGATCCGGAGAGCTGGACGCCGGAGCAGATCGCGCAGCGCGGGCTGGAAGTCACCACATACGCCGAATATCGTCCGGTCTGGATGGAGACGGTTCCGCCGTATCGTCCCCTGCCGGTGATCGCTTCGGGGATCGCGGCGATTCAACAAACAGGCCGGTCGCCGGAAGCTTGGTCCGGGATCATCAACGCCACGACTCCGGCGACGGCCGAGCTTTCGCTCGCGTACTTCCCGACGTGGCGGCTACGAATGGATGGAAAAGAGATCAACGCGTTTCCGGCCGAAAACAGCGGGCTGCTGCGCTTCAACGTTCCTCCGGGCCGGCACGTGGTTTCCGCGGTCTGGACGCGCACTCCGATGATGTGGGCGGCCGACGGGATGAGCGTTCTCGCGCTCTGCATTCTGATCGCGCTGGCTGCGCCTGAGCGCCGGCGCGCCGCCGCGGAAAAAGCGGTTCCGGCGCCGGTGCCGCAGACCTAGGCCGGATTAGACTGGAGGGAGGATCCATGGCCGGCTCCCCCGAATCCGCGCCGGCGCGCGCTTTGAATGCGGCTCCGCTGCTCGATCAGTGGGCGGCGCAAGTGCGCCGTTCGATCCGGCGCCCCGGACCGGATGAGGTTCACGATCTGCGAGTCGCCTCGCGCCGACTGGCCCAGGCGGTCGCGGTGCTCAAAGGGGCGATGCGCGGCGCGGGCAAAATCCGCCGCCAGCTAAAAGAGGTTATCCGGAGGGCGGGAGCGGTCCGCGATTACGACATCGCCGCGCAGCTTCTGGGAGGATCGGGCGCGCCGGCGCGGCTGCGCGCCCGGCTGCGGGAGAGGCGGGCCGCAGCCGCCAAGCAACTGGCGGCCGGATTGCGAGCCATCGAGGAGCGCGGCCTGGCGGAAAGGTGGCGCGCCGGATGGCCGGCTCGGAACGGAGCCGTCGCCGCCGCCGAGCGGCGTCTGCTCCAGCGCGCCGTCAAGCGGCTGTTCGCGCGCGCGGACCACCTCGGCGAAGGGCCGCGCCAACTGCACAAAATGCGCCTGGCGGCGAAGAAACTCCGCTACACCATGGAGTTGCTGCCACTTCCCCCGCGCCGCCTGGACCCGATCCGGCAACTGCAATCAAAACTCGGCGACATCAACGACTACGAATCCGCCCGGCGATTGGTGGCGAAGGAGGGCGCCCCGCGTAAGATCCTCGACAGGTTAAAGGAGGCGCAGGAGAAGAAAACAAAAAAATTCCGCCGGTTCTGGAAACGCGAATTCGAAGACCGCAAGGCGGTATGGATGAGCTTTCTCGCCCATCCGCCGCGCTCCGGTTGAAACGTTAAATCGCGGCAGCCGCTCTCCTGCGGTCGCGGCTCACCCGCTAAAGGCAAGCCGCGACCGAAGGAAGCGGCCCAATTCAGGGGACGCGGAGACCGCCTAGCGCAGCGCTTCCGTCATCACGGGCGTGTATTCGTAGGCGCCCGCCAGCGACAGCACCTCCACGCGCATCCCTTCCCGAAGATCCTGCAAACGGAGCTGATAGCCGTTGCTGAAGCGGATGGCGTCGCGATAGCTGTTGACGTCGGCGCTCAGTTGCGTGAACACCACGCCTTCCTCGGCCGAAACATGGCATTGCCGCTGCAAATCCACAGGGATGTCCTTGAGAATCAGGTGCGCGCCGGGGGGAATGCACACGGCGGGAGCCGTCGCCGGTTGGCGGACCGGCTCGAAGAAGCTTTTTAACGCCTGCCAAAAGGTCTGCTTGGGAACGGCCTTGGGAGCCTTCGAAGGCAGGTCCGCCGGCGAGGCGAGCCCCATCGAACCCGTGGGGAATTTATGCACCACGAGTTCCTCACCTTCGGCTGCGAGACGGTTGGGGATCCCGCAAAGAGAGTAATCGCACATATTGCCTCCTTCAATGAAAAGACGCTGGCGGGATGCGTTTCATTTCCAAGTTCCGGGGTGGGTCCGGCCATGCGCGCGTTTACATTTGCTCCGCAATTTTTGAAGGCGGGCTAGAATGAGAACACATGTGGATCGTACGGCTGGCGCTGCGCCGCCCTTACACGTTTGTGGTGATGGCGCTGGCGATTCTTTTGATGGGGGTGGTGGCGATTTATCGCATGCCGGCCGACGTGTTTCCCAACATCGATATTCCGGTGGTCAGCGCCATCTGGACCTACAGCGGCGTTTCACCGGAGGAGATGGCGGACGTCATCACCACCCGGTGCGAACGCGGATACACCACCGGCGTCAACGACATCGAGCATATCGAGTCGCAATCGCTGGCCGGGTTGGCGGTGATCAAGATTTTCTTTCAGCCGCGGGCCAAAGTGGAGTCGGCGGTGGCGCAGGTCACCGCACAGTCGCAGTCGATCCTGGCGGTGATGCCGCTGGGGGTGCGTTCGCCCGCGGTGATCCGCTATAACGCGGCATCGGTGCCGATTTTGCAGCTTGGAATTTCGAGCGACGAACTGAGCGAAGGCCAGCAGTACGACCTGGCGTACAATTTTTTGCGGACCCAGCTCGCCAACACCCAGGGCGCCAGCTTCCCCTTGCCCTATGGCGGCAAGCCGCGGCAGATCATGGTGGACCTGAACCCGGAGGCGATGTACGCGCACGGGCTTTCGGCCGGCGATATTTCCAATGCGCTGAACAACCAGAGCCTCATTCTGCCCACCGGATCGGCCAAAATCGGCACGCGCGAGTACCGGGTGGAGCTGAACAACAGCCCGCGCGTGCCGGAAGCGTTCAACGATCTGCCGGTGAAGACGGTGAACGGCGCGACGGTGTATCTGCGGGATGTGGCGCAGGTGCGCGACGGCGCGGCGGTGCAGACCAACATCGTGCGGCACGACGGCCGGCGCGGCGTGCTGCTGACGGTGCTCAAGAACGGCGACGCTTCGACCATCGATATCGTTTCGAAGATCAAGGCGTCGCTGCCGCGCATCCTGTCCTCGTTTCCGCCGTCGTTTCACGCCGTCCCGATTTTCGACCAGTCGGTGTTTGTCAAGTCGGCGATCGACGGCGTGATCCGGGAAGGGGCGGTGGCCGCGCTGCTGACCGGTTTGATGATTCTGCTGTTTTTGGGAAGCTGGCGGAGCACGCTGATCGTTTGCATTTCGATCCCCTTGTCGATCCTCACGTCGCTGACCGTTCTTTACGCGCTGGGAGAGACGATCAACATCATGACCCTGGGCGGGATGGCGCTGGCGGTGGGAATTCTGGTGGACGACGCGACGGTGGAGATCGAAAACATCCACCGCAATCTGGGGATGGGCAAGGGCGTGGTGCAGGCGATCCTCGATGGAGCGCGGCAGATCGCGGTTCCGGCGTTCGTTTCGACGCTGTGCATCTGCATCGTGTTTGTGCCGGTGGCGTTTCTGACCGGCGCGGCGAAGTTTTTGTTCACGCCGCTGGCGCTGGCGGTGGTGCTGGCCATGTCGGCTTCGTACCTGCTTTCCCGGACGCTCGTTCCGACCATGATCCGCTACCTGATTCCGGCCGAGCTGCGGTTTTATCAGGGTCCGGAGGGTGAAGCGGAAGTCCCGGACGCCGGAATCCTGTGGCGGATTCACCACGCCTTTCACCGCGGGTTTGAAAAGATGCGCGAGGCCTACGCGGGCATGCTGGCGTCGGCGCTGGCGCACCGGAAGCTGGTGGTGGGCTGTTTTGCCGCGCTGGCCGCCTCCTGCGCGCTGCTTTATCCGTTTATTGGAACTGATTTTTTCCCGCTGGTCGATGCCGGCCAGATCCGATTGCACGTGCGCTGTCCCGGCGGCACGCGCATCGAGGAGACCGAGAAGCGCTTCGCCGAAGTGGAGGAGTCGATCCGCCGGATCATCCCGCGCCAGGAGCTTTCCGACATTCTCGACAATATCGGCCTGCCTTACAACGGCTACAATCTGGCGTTTTCCGACACGGTGACGCTGGGGCCGGCCGACGGGGAAATTCTGGTTTCGCTCAAGCACGGCGAACATCATTCCACCTGGGGCTACGTGCGCCAGATGCGCCAGCGGCTGAACCGGGAATTTCCCGATCTGACGTTTTTCTTCCAGCCGGCGGACATGGTCGGGCAGATATTGAACTTCGGATTGCCGGCGCCGGTGGACGTGCAGGTGGTGGGTCCGCTGCGGAATCTGGAAAGCAACCATCGCATCGCGGAGCAGATCGCCGCGCGCATCGCGCGAATCCCGGGCGCCGCCGACGTTCACCTCCATCAGGTGAATGACGTGCCGCTGATGCGCTTTGAAGTGGATCGCGCGCGCGCCGGGCAGTTGGGATTCACGCAGTTCGACGTGGCCAACGGCCTGCTGGTGTCGCTGAGCTCGAGCGCGCAGTTGAATCCGAACTGGTGGGTGAACCCGGCCAATGGCGTTGATTATCCGGTGGTGGTGCAGACGCCGACCTACCGCATGGATACGCCCGGCGCGATCCTCAACACCCCGCTGCATGCCCCGGGCGGGGAAGCGCCGCAGCTTCTGAGCAACGTCGCGCAGGCCGAACGCGGCGTCACCGCGCAGGTGGTCAACCACTGGAACGTGCAGCCGCTCTACGACGTTTACGCCAACGTGCAGGACCGCGATCTGGGCGGCGTCGCCACCGAAGTGGATCGGGTTCTGGAGGAGTTCCGGCCGAAGCTCGCCCCCGGCAGCTTCTTTGAGATGCGCGGCCAGGTGGGGACCATGCGAAGCTCGTTCCGCGGCATGGCCTATGGGCTGATCTTCGCCATCGTGCTGGTGTACTTCGTGATGGTGATCAATTTTCAGAGCTGGTCCGATCCGTTTATCGTTCTGACGGCGGTTCCCGGCGCGCTGGCGGGCATTTTGCTGATGCTGTTCTTCACCCGCACCACCATCAGTGTTCCCGCGCTGATGGGCGCTATCATGAGTATCGGAGTGGGGACCGCTAACAGCATTCTTCTGGTCGTTTTCGCCAACGATCTGCGCCGCGAGGGCGCCGACGCGCTGACCGCCGCCTATCAGGCCGGGCGCACCCGGCTGCGTCCGGTGATCATGACCGCGGCGGCCATGCTGGCGGGCATGATCCCGATGGCGATGAGCCTGGGCGAAGGCGGCGAGCAAAACGCTCCGCTGGGCCGGGCGGTGATCGGCGGGCTGCTGTTTGCGACAGTGGCCACGCTGTTCGTGGTGCCGGTGGTTTATAGCATGGTGCGCAAGAGCGCGCCCGCGGTTTTCGATCGGATCGAGGCGGACGGGGAATGAGGTCCGAGCTCGACCGCGAAGCGCCGCGGCAGGCGCCGCCCTCTGCGAAATCGCACGCCGGATTTCTGATTCTGCTGGCGGCCGCGGCCGCGGCGCTGGCCGCCGGAATCTTTTATGAGCTGAAGCAGCGGGACGCGCGGCGGCAGTCGCTGGATGCCGCCATCCGCGACGGCGCCGGGCGGCCGCCGGTGGTGAACGTAGGCCGGGTGCGCCGGGCGCCGGCGCAGTCCGAGCTGGAGCTGCCCTGCCAGACCATGGCGCTGGTGGAAACGCCGGTCTATGCCCGCGCCGACGGGTACGTGGTCAAGCGCGGCGCCGACATCGGCGACCGGGTGAAGAAAGGGCAGTTGCTGTTCGAGCTGGATACGCCGGAACTCGACCAGCAGATCGTTCAAGCGCGCGCCGCCCTGGCCCAGTCGAAAGCCGCGCTGCGGCAGTACCAGGCCGCGCTGGCGGCGGCCGAAAGCAGCCGCAGGCTGGCCGAGGTGACCGCCAGGCGCTGGAAGACCCTTACGGAGAAAGGCGTGTTCGCGCGGCAGGATCTGGATGAGAAAAACGCCGCGTTCGAGCTCTCGCAGGCCAACGAGAACGCCGCCCGCGAAAACATCCGTGCGGCCGAGAGCACGGTAGCCGCCAGCGAAGCCAACCTCGCCCGCCTGGAGGATCTGAAAAAATTCGACCGCCTGGAAGCGCCCTTTGACGGCGTGGTGACTTACCGCAATTTGCAGTCCGATATCGGCACGCTGATCACCGCCGGCAACACCGGATCGCGCGAGATGATGCGCATCGCGCAAATCGCCGTTTTGCGCGTCTTCGTGGCGATCCCGCAGAGCTACGCCGCCGAGATTCACGAAAATTTCCCCGCGGATCTGACGGTGGACGAACTGCCCGGCCGCGTCTTCCATAGCAAGGTGGAAGCGGTGACCCATTCCGTGGATCAGAGTTCGCGCACCATGCAAGCCGAGCTGCTCATCCGCAACGAGCGCGAAGCTCTGCTGCCCGGCATGTACGCCAAGGCGCATTTCAAGCTGCCCCACGCCGCCGGCGTTTTGATGCTGCCGGCCGATGCGCTGCTGCTGCCGAAAGAAGGCCCGCGGGTTGCCGTGGTCGGCCCGGACCGCCGGGTGCATTTCCAGGCGGTGACGCTGGGGCGCGATTACGGAGCCGAAATTGAGATCGACTCGGGCCTTAAAGAAGGCGACCAGGTGGTCCTGAACCTGACCGATGCGGTGCGCGAGGGCGTGGTGGTCGAGCCGAAGCAACAGCAGTGACGATCCTGCGCCGGCGGAGAGATACCGGCCCGGAAGGAACAGGCCGGGCGCTTTAGTGAACGATCCGCTCCAACGCCCAGCCGTTGTTGTAGCGGAACAACAGAACTGGCGGAACGTCCTGGGTAAAATCCCCTTTTTTCACACCCATCAGGGGCAGCGGATCGGGAAAGCACTTCTGCGGGACGGCGATGCCGAATTTTCCCGTGACCACCCGCGTCATCGGCTCCGGGCCGTCGCGATCGCTGGAAATTTCGGTCACGGCCAGGTTATAGTCGCCGCGGATCTGGACATAAGGCCGGGCCATATCGCCGATGGAGACGTCGTCGGCAAATTTCAGATCGCGGCCGGCCGGCTTGAGCCGGGCGAGCTGGCGCCCGCGCTGTCCCGTCTCGGAGGGCGAATCCCACAGGTCGTTTTCCACGCCGCAGTCGACCTGCTGCGGCGTCAGCATCACGTATTCGGCGTCCAGGTGCAGCGGTGTGCTCTCGATGATTCCGCGGACTTTCCCGTAATTGAAGTCGTTCGGACCGCAGGCCGCCAGAAAGATCCCGATTCCAGCCAGTAAGGCTCCTTTTTTGATGGAATTATGCACTTCCATGCGCTCTTTTCCCCCGGGTCCCGGGTTTGCTTTCGGGACCAGGCAGTACTATCGGCGGATCGGGCATCTAAGTACAGGCATATGACGGGGCATAGGCGATTTTCCATCCGCCGGCCTGGGGGGTCCTCCGGGAGTGCTGACGTTACCGCCGGGCATGTTTTTGTTGCAGGCAAACAAGTAACGTGAGACAATAGCCGAAGCTTTGGAACGTCCCGGCTTGCCGGGAATGGAACAGGAGAAATCAAGTAGTGAAAGAAAAGGGTGTTGTGAAATGGTTTAACGCCGCAAAGGGCTATGGATTCATCCAGCGGGCCAGCGGCGAGGACGTGTTTGTGCACTTTTCGGCCATCCAGATGTCCGGCTACCGGACGCTTGAAGAAGGCGCGGAAGTGGAATTCGAGGTCAAGCGGGGTCCCAAGGGTCTCCAGGCTGAGAACGTGAACAGGCCTTAGGCCAGGAGGAAGGAACAGGATCAGGCACGGGCCGCCCCCACCGGGCGGCCTTTTGCTTTTTCCGGTGTGAGAAATCGTCCGCGGCGGACCTACTACTTGTAAGTGAAGGTCGTCATGATCGACGATTCAGCGCCGGACCGGAAGCTGTACCGGCTGCTGCTGGAGGAGGGATTCGGCAGCGGGCTGCGCTTCTGGGAGGAGAGTCTGGCGGAGCGCGGAATCGAAACCTGCCGCCGCGTGGCGCCGGACTGCATTCTGCTCGATTACAAGCTCCCGGACATGACCGGCCTGGAGTTTCTGACCCGGATCCGGTCCGGAGACCCGGGAGACGCGCCGGCCTTCGCCGTGGTGATGCTCACCGGACTCGCCGACGAGCAGGTGGCCGTGGACGCGCTAAAGAGCGGGGCGCAGGATTATCTCGTCAAAGACCGGATCACGCCGGAGGCGCTGCTGTCGGCGGTCCGGCGCGCGCACGAGAAGGTGGACCTGCTGCGGACGCTCAAGGCCGAGCGCGACCGGCTGGCGGAGTCGCTGGCCGAAAAGGAGGTTCTGCTCAAGGAAGTTCACCACCGCGTGAAGAACAATTTGCAGGTGATCGCCAGCCTGCTGCGCCTGCAGGCCTCTTCGTTTGCGGACCCGGCGATGGCCGCCGCCCTGCGCGAGAGCCAGAACCGCGTCGAATCCATGGCTCTGATCCATGAACAGCTTTACGAAACCAGCGATCTGCGCGAGGTGGATCTCTCCGAGCACGCCGGCCTGCTGGCCAACAATCTGTACCGGTCCTATGGCGAGCCGGAGCGCATCGCCATGAGCTTCGCCGTGGAGAGACTGCCGCTGAGCGTGGACCGCGCGATTCCGGCGAGCCTGATCCTGAACGAACTGATTTCCAACGCGCTGAAACACGCTTTTCCGGGCGGCCGCGGCGGAGCGATCGAGGTTCGCGGGCGCTCGGAGAAAGGGATGATTGTGCTGGAGGTCCACGACGACGGCGCGGGGGTGGCGCCGGAGCTGGATCTGAAGCGGCCGAATCCGCTCGGCCTGGAGATCGTCAACATTCTGACCCGCCAGTTGAAAGGGGTCTTCGAGCTGGAGCGGGGCCCGGGGACCACCTTCCGCGTCCGCTTTCCGAACTCGTGACTATGGATCCGGCAAGAACGTACAAAATTCTGGTGGTCGAAGACGAAGGGCTGATCGCGCACGACATCGCCGACCGGCTGGCGGCGCTGGGTCACCAAGTGGTCGCCACGGCGGCCACGGCGGAGGAGGCGATCGAGCGCGCCGCCGGCGCCGATCTGGTGCTCATGGACATCCGCCTGGACGGCCGCGCCGACGGGATCGAGGCGGCGGCCGCGATCCGCGCCCGATATCACCTGCCGGTGGTCTTTCTGACGGCGCACGCCGACCGCTCTACGCTGGAGCGCGCCAAGACGGCCGCGCCGTTCGGCTATATCGTCAAGCCGCTGTCGCACAACTCTCTGAACACGTCGATTGAGATGGCCATGCACAAGCATCGGCTGGAGCGGCAACTGGAGGAGCGCGAGGCCTGGATGCGCACCGTGCTCGGCTCGGTCGCCGACGCGGTGGTGGTCGCCGACGCCGCCGGCCGCGTGGTGATGATGAATCTCGCCGCCGAGGTGCTGACCGGATGGCCGCCTGCGGAGGCGCAGGGGCAGCCGGTTGCAAAGGTGGTCGCGTTGGTGGAGGAAAACGGCGCAGGCGCCGGCGAAGATCCGGTGGCGCTGGCGATGCTCCGGGACGCCGCCGTGCCGCTGGCGCGGAACTGGCGCCTGATTACCCGCAGCGGTCGCCAGATGAGCGTCGAAGGCGCGGCCGCGCCGGTGAAGACCAACGCCGGAATTATCGGCGCGGCGCTCAGCTTCCGCGACGTCAGCGCGCGCCGCTGGGAGGAGCGGCAGATCCGCCAGTCGCAAAAACTCGAAGCGCTCGGGCGGCTGGCGGCCGGCGTCTCCACCGATTACTCGAACCTGTTGGGCATTGTACGCAGCCGGGCGGACCAGTTGCTCGGCCACTTTGGAGAATACTCGCCCGCCCGCAAGCTGATCGAGGAGATCCAGCAGGCGGCGGCCGCGGCGGACCAGATCAACCGGCGGCTGGCGGCGTTCGGATCGCGTCAGGTATGCCAGCCGGAGCCGTTCAGCCTCAACGCGCTGCTGCGGCGCTCCAGCAAGTTGATCCAGTCGCTGGCCGGTCCGCAAATCGAGCTGTTGATCCGTCCCGGTACGGCCACCATGCACGTGCGCGCGGATCCGGGGCAGATCGAGCAGGCGCTGCTCGGCCTGATCCTGCATGCCTGCGCCAGGATGGCGGACGGCGGGCGGCTGCTGATCGAGACGGGCAACGCCGGAGCGCCGGCCGGCGGCCAGATCGCCGCCTACGCGATGCTGGCGGTGACCTACACCGGCGAAGAAGACGATCCGGAGAGCCTGTTTGAGCCGCGGCCGGCCGGCGAACAAGGAATGGCTCTGGCCATGGTGCATGCCATCGTCACCGAACACGGCGGGTATGTTTCGGCCCAGCGCACCGGCGCCGGCGGCTGCCGCTGCGAAATTCTGCTTCCGGCGGAAGCGGCCGCCGCGCTTCCCTCTGCCCGTCCCTCCTCGCCGCAGAAGGTTCCCACCATCCTGCTGATCGAAGCCCGCGAGGCGGTGCGCGGCGAGCTTCACAAATTTTTTGAACTCCACGGCTACAACCTGCTGGAGGCGGCCGATGCCAGCGAGGCGCTGGCCGTGAGCCAGATGCACGAAGGGCCAATTGACGTGCTGATCGGCGATGCGCCGCTGGAAGCGGCCGCGGCGGAACTTCGGCGGGAGCATGCGAACTTGAAGGTCCTGGAAATTGTGGACGATTTGCCGCGCGCTTCTCAGCTCCGGCGCCCCTTTACGGAGGCGGCGCTGCTCGAAAAGGTGGAAGCGCTGCTTCAGGATCGCGCCAGGCTTGCCCCGGCGACGGCATAACCAAGGCCGGTACTCCTCCCCGGTCCCTCCGATTGGGAAACCCGTTTTCCTAGGAACTTAGCGATTGATTTTGGCAAGACTTGACAATGATAGACTAAGATTGCATAATCAAAACAGGCTAAATAAAGCCGCGAGTTCTTAAACACGAGAGGACGTCACAAAATGAGCAAGATCATCGGAATCGACCTGGGCACAACCAACTCGGTCGTCGCGGTAATGGAAGGCGGCCAGCCGGTCGTCATTCCCAATCAGGAGGGTGGAAGAACGACGCCTTCGGTTGTCGGTTTTACCAAATCGGGAGAGCGGCTGGTTGGGCAAGTCGCGAAACGCCAGGCAGTTACGAACCCGGAGAACACCATTTACTCGATCAAGCGCTTCATGGGCCGGCGCTATGACGAGGTGACCGAAGAGATGAAGCTGGTTCCCTACAAAGTAGTCCGGGCAGAAAACGGGGACGCGCGCGTGGAGGTTCAGGGCAAGAAATATTCGCCGCCGGAGATTTCGGCGATGATTCTGACCAAGCTGAAGGAAGCGGCGGAGGCGTACCTGGGCGAAAAAGTCACCAAAGCGGTGATCACGGTTCCGGCGTATTTTAACGACGCGCAGCGGCAGGCGACCAAGGACGCGGGCAAGATCGCGGGGCTGGAAGTGATGCGCATCATCAACGAGCCGACCGCGGCCGCGCTGGCCTACGGTCTGGATCGCAAGAAAGATGAGACCATCGCGGTCTACGACTTCGGCGGCGGCACCTTCGACATTTCGATCCTGGAAGTGGGCGACGGGGTGGTGGAGGTGAAGTCGACCAACGGCGACACGCACCTGGGCGGCGACAACATCGATCAACGGATCATTGACTGGCTGATTCAGGAGTTCAAGCGGGACCAGGGCATCGACGTTTCCAAAGACCAGATGGCCCTGCAACGTTTAAAGGAAGCGGCCGAAAAGGCCAAAATCGAGCTTTCGACGCTGTTTGAAACCGAGATTAACCTGCCGTTTTTGACCGCCGACGCCAGCGGCCCGAAGCACCTGGCGATCAAGCTGACGCGGGCGCGCTTTGAGCAGATGGTTCAGGACATTCTGGACCGCTCGATCGAGCCGTGCAAGAAGGCGCTGGCCGACGCCGGCTTGCAGCCGAACCAGATCGATGAGGTGGTGCTGGTGGGCGGCTCGACGCGCATTCCCAAGGTGCAGGACATTGTGCGCAACCTGTTCGGCAAGGAACCCAACCGCAGCGTGAATCCGGATGAAGTGGTGGCGGTGGGCGCGGCGGTGCAGGGCGGCGTGCTGGGCGGAGAAGTGAAGGACGTTCTGCTGCTGGACGTCACTCCGCTGTCGCTCGGGATCGAGACGCTGGGCGGGGTGTTCACCAAGCTGATCGAACGCAACACCACCATTCCCACGCGCAAAAGCGATGTGTTTTCGACCGCGGCGGACAACCAGACCTCGGTGGAAATCAAGGTTTATCAAGGCGAGCGTGCGATGGCGCGCGATAACCGGATGCTGGGCGTGTTCCAGTTGATCGGGATTCCGCCGGCGCCGCGCGGCATTCCGCAGATCGAGGTGACCTTCGACATCGACGCCAACGGAATTCTGAATGTCACGGCCAAGGATAAGGCGACCAACAACGAACAGAAGATCACGATCACTTCATCCTCCGGCCTGAGCAAGGAGGAAGTGGAGAAGATGGCCAAGGACGCCGAAGCGCACGCGGCCGAAGACCGCAAGCGCAAGGACGAGATCGACGCGCGCAACCGGGCGGACTCCATGGTGTATCAGGTCGAGAAGATGCTGAAGGACCATCGCGACAAGATCAGCCCGGCGGACGCTTCCAACGTCGAGTCGGCGCTGGAGGCGGCGCGCAAGGCGATGTCGGGCGGCTCGGTCGAAGAGATCAACAAGGCGATCGACAACCTGACGCAAGCCAGCCACAAGCTGGCCGAAGCGATGTACAAGTCCAGCACGGCGGCCGGCGCGGGGAGCGGCGCAGCGGCCGGCGGCGACGGCGCGGGCCGGCAGCAGCAGGAGAAGAAGAAGGAGGACGTCGTCGATGCCGAGTTCGTCGACGTCGATGACAAGAAGAAATAAGAAGTGGTCCGGGTCCGGCGGCCGGCGGCCGGCAAACGCGCATCGCCGGCCGCGGGCCTCCGGCGGCCACCCTGGTTATGGCGCAGCAGGACTACTATCAAACCCTCGGTGTATCGCGCGAGGCAAGCGAAGAGGAGATTCGCAAAGCGTACCGGAAACTCGCGCGTAAACATCACCCGGATCTGAATCCGGGCGATAAGGCGGCCGAGGAGCGCTTCAAAAGAGTCCAGGAAGCATACGACGTCCTGAGCGATCCGAAAAAGAAGCAGATGTACGATCAGTACGGCTTCTATTCGGAAAACGGGATGCCCGGAGGAAGCGGAGCCGGCGCGGGCGCGCGGGGGCCGGGAATGGGCTTCGGAGGATTCGATTTTTCCGACATTTTCACGCGCGGCGGAGCGGGCGGGCGGCGCGCGTCCGCGGAGGAGTCGGCCAATTTTCAGGATATCTTCAGCCAATGGTTCGGCCGCCACCACGCCGAAGAGTCCACCGTGCCGCAAAAGGGCAGCGATCTGGAATACGGCCTGAACATCGACTTCTGGCAGGCCATCCGCGGCACCCAGGTGAGGCTGAACATCAACCGCCAGGAGGCGTGCGCCAGTTGCGGCGGCACGGGCGCGGCGAAGTCGGGGGCCAACATGGTTTGCCCGGAGTGCAATGGCGGAGGCACGGTGACCCAGGCCGCCGGCGCGATGCGCTTCAGCCTGACCTGCCCGCGATGCAATGGAACCGGCCGCTTGCGCAACCAGTGTCCGGCCTGCCATGGCGACGGCCGCATCACCACCACCGAGACGGTGGAGGTGCGCATTCCGCCGGGGGCGCAGCAAGGCTCGCGGCTGCGGGTCGCGGGAAAAGGGAACGCGGGAACGCACGGCGCGCCGCCCGGCGATCTGTACATCACCGTGCGGGTGGAGCCGCATCCCTTCTTCCGGCGCGAGGGCGACGACATCGAGATTACCGTGCCGGTGCGGATCGATGAAGCCGGGCTGGGAGCGAAGATCGAAGTGCCCACCATCGACGGCCGCGCGCTGCTGAAAATTCCGCAGGGGACCAAGAATGGCCAGAAGTTCCGGATGCGGGAAAAGGGCGTGCTCAACTCCCGCACCGGAAAGCGCGGCGATCAAATCGTCGAGGTGGTGATCGAGGCGCCGGAGGTCCACGACGAGCGCACCAAGGAGCTGCTGCGCGAATACGCCCGGCTGCATCCCGGCGATCCGCGCCAGGCAATCTGGTCCAAGCTATGAGGAAACGGAACAAGGCCGCCTACATGATCTCGGCCGTCGCCGAGCAGTATCAGATCCATCCGCAAACGCTGCGCCTGTACGAGCGCGAAGGCTTGCTGAAACCTTCCCGCAGCGACGGCAACACGCGTCTTTACACCGATGAAGACCTGGAGCGGCTGGAGGTGATTCTCAAGCTCACCCGCGATCTGGGCGTCAATCTGGCGGGCGTCGAAATTATTCTCAATATGCGCGAAAAGATGGCGGAAATGCAGCGCCAGATCGAGCAGTTTGTCGCCAGCCTGAACGCCGAACTGTCGCAGCGGCCGAATCCTCCCGCCGGACCGGAAAATTCGCTGATCCCGGTGATCGAAGTGAAGAAGATGAAACGGACGGGCTAGCCTTCCGGCGCGCCCCGGGGTTCCTTCCGACAGCCTCTGCTACGTTTTAAATATGCGATTTTTCGTTCCGGTCCTCTTTGCGTCCGCGCTTCTGGCGCAGGACGCCGCCCGCCTGGCCGAAGATCCGGCCATCAAGGCCGCCTTCGCGGCAATCCAGAAGAATGAGCCGCATTTTATCGACGAACAGATCCGGATTTGCGAAATTCCCGCGCCTCCGTTTCACGAAGAGGCCCGCGCCAGAGAATTGGAGCGGCTGTTCCGGCAGGCCGGGCTGCGCGATGTGCGGATCGATAAAGCCGGCAACGTGCTCGGCGTGCGCCCGGGAGCCTCGCCGCATCCGAACCTGCTGCTGGAGGCGCATCTCGACACCGTGTTTCCGGAAGGAACCAACGTCAAGGTCACGCGCGAGGGAACGCTGCTCAAAGGACCCGGTATCGGCGACGACTGCCGCGGGCTGGCGGCCATGCTGGGAGTGATTCGCGCGCTCGACGAAGCGCACGTGCAGACTCCGGGGACGATTACCTTCGCCGCCGACGTGGGGGAAGAAGGCCTGGGCGATCTGCGCGGCACCAAGGAGCTTTTCCAGAATACTCTCAAAGGCCAGATCGATAAATTCATCTCCATTGACGGCCTGGGGCTGGGGATCACCAACGTCGGCGTCGGCAGTTACCGGTATCGCGTGGAGTTCAAGGGGCCGGGCGGCCACAGCTTCGGCGCGTTCGGCATGGTGAATCCGATTCAGGCCATGGGGCGCGCGATCGCCAAGATCGATAATTTCGATGTGCCCAAAAATCCCAAGACGACCTTCAACGTGGGCCGGGTGGGCGGCGGAACCTCGGTGAACGCGATTCCCTTCGAGTGCTGGATGGAAGTGGATATGCGGTCGGCCGACAAGAATTCGCTCGAAGCCCTGAACGCCAAATTCAAGGCGGCCGTCGCCGAGGCCGTCGAGGAAGAAAACCGGCGGTGGCCGGGGCATGGAACGGTGACCGCGTCGCCGGAACTGGTTGGTTTGCGGCCGGCCGGCAGCACGCCGGCGGATTCAGCGATTGTGATCGCGGCGGTGGCGGCGACCAAGGTTGTGGGCGGTTCGGGACGACTTGGCGAAGGCTCGACGGACGCCAATGTGCCGATGAATTTAGGCATTCCCGCGATCACCATCGGCGGCGGCGGAAGAGGCAGCGGAGCCCACGCGCTGGACGAGCAGTTCGACACCAAGGATTCGTATTTGGGTACGCAGCGCGCGTTGTTACTGGCGGTCGCGCTGGCGCGGTAGATCGGCGCCATCCGGCCCGCTTCCGGGTTCCCTACAATAATTACGTGCAGCGACGGGTGGCGGTCTTTGGCAGCGGCGGTCAGCTTGGAGTGGAACTGGTTTCGGCTTTCGCCTCGCGGGGATGGGAGGTGCTCGCCTACGACCGCAGCAGCGTCGATATCACCGATCAGGCGCAGGTGGAGCGGACCATCGCGCAGGCCGATCCGCCGGTGGTGGTCAACGCGGCGGCCTACAATCAGGTGGATATCGCCGAGCAGGAGCCGCTGGCCGCGTTTCAGGTGAACGCGCTGGCGGTGCGTAATCTGGCCATGGCCTGCCGGCAGACCGACGCGCGCCTGGTTCATTTTTCGACCGATTACGTCTTCGACGGCCTCGCCGGCCGCGCCTACACCGAAGAGGACCCGCCGCGTCCGCTGGGAGCTTACGCGGTGTCCAAGCTCGCCGGCGAGATGTACGCGCGGGCCTACCTGGACCGCCCGCTGATTCTGCGCACTTCCGGCGTTTACGGGCCGGGCGGCCTGGCCACCGCGCGCGGCAACTTCGTCGAACTGATGCTCAGGCTGGCGCGCAAGGATCAGCCGATCCGGGTGGTGGAGGACCACGTGGCCTCGCCGACCTTTGCCCCCGCACTCGCCTCGCGCACGGTGGATCTGGTGGAGCGCGGCGCCGAAGGAATCGTGCATGCCGGCGGCGGAACTCCCATCTCCTGGTTCGATTGGGCCGTGAAAATCTTCGCGGCCGCCGGGCTTCATCCGCCGTTGAAGCCGACCAACGAGCGCGAGTTCCGCACCGCCGCGCGGCGTCCCAAGTATTCGGCGCTGTCCAACGCCAAGATGGAGTCGCTGGGCATCGCGCCGATGCCGCCGCTGGAGGAAGCGATCCGGACCTATCTCGAGCTGCGCAGCCGCAGGACTGCCGAAGTCGCCGGATGAAGTTCGCTTCCGCCACCTGGAGCGACGCGCTCGACCAGCTCCGCATCCGCGGCGTGATGGAAGGCCTGGTGCTCCGCAGCGGCGCGGGCCCGATTCTGGGTCCCGCCCTGACCGTGAAGGAAACGGCCGGCGAGTTTCCCCTCGAAGAGTTCGGAATCGAGAAGGTGATCGAGGCGATCACGCCGGGCGCCATCCTGGTATTCGACGCGGGCGGCGAGGCGGTTTCCACCTTCGGCGGGCTGGCCGCCCTCGCCGCCCGGAAGCAGGGAGCGGCCGGCGTCATCATCGACGGCGCCTGCCGCGATCTGGCCGAAATTCAGAGCACCGGCTTGTGGCTGGCGAGCCGGCATCTCACCCCGCTTTCGGGAAAGGGCCGCATCCGTACGGAAGCGATCGGCGCGCCGGTGACCGCCGGCGGCATCGAGGTGAAACTGGGCGATTTTATCGCGGCCGATGAGACCGGCATCGTCCGCATCCCCGGCGACCGGCTGGGGGAAGCGGCCGAGATCGCTCACCACCTGCAAGCGCGCGAGGAAATTTTCGTCAAGGCGTTGCGCGAGGGCGAATCCTTCCGCGCCGCCGCCGGCCGGCTGAAGCATCTCTGACCGATACCGGCCTGAGGGCGGCGCCGCGGCCGCGTTGGCCGCGCCACAATGAATCAAGATGCCCGAACAGACGCGCGCGCTCGCCGAATTTCTTGCGGCCACCACTCTGCTGCCGGCCCCGGCGCTCGAACACGCGCGCCGGGCGGTTCTCGACTGGCTGGGCTCGGCGCTCGCCGGATCCCTGGAGGCGCCGGCGCGCATGGCGCGGCGCGTGGCGGCGCGCTTCGGAGTCTCCGAGGAGGCGGCGATGTTTCCGGCGTCCCGGGCCAGCGCGCCCGCGGCGGCCTTCGCCAACGGAGTCGCCTCGCATATTCTCGAATACGACGACGTGCATAAAGGCTCGACGCTGCACGCGGCCGCCCCGGTCATTCCCGCCGCGCTCGCCGTCGCCGAACGGGAGCACGCCAGCGGAGGCGCGTTTCTGCTGGCCGTCACGCTCGGCTACGAGGCCGCGCTGCGGGTCGGGGAGGCCGTGAATCCGAGCCACTACCGCTTCTGGCATCCCACCGGAACCGCCGCCACTTTCGGGGCGGCGGCCGCCGCCGGATCGCTGCTTGGCCTCAACGCCGATCAGATGCAAGACGCGCTCGGCAGCGCCGGAACGCAGGCCGCCGGACTGTGGGAGTTCAACGCCAGCGGCGCCATGAGCAAGCATCTGCATCCCGGCAAAGCCGCGCTAAACGGGCTTCTCGCCGCCGATCTGGCGCGCGAGGGATTTACCGGCGCCGCGCGCGTGCTGGAAGGCGAGCGCGGGTTCTTCCGCGCGATGAGCCAGGCGCATGACGCCTCGCGGATCACCAGGGGGCTGGGGCGGCAGTGGAAAATCGCCGAAAACTGCTACAAACTTCACGCCTGCTGCGGCCACACGCACAGCGCCATCGACGTCGCGCTCGACCTCCGGGCATCGGCCGGAGCGGCCGGAATCGCCGGCATCGCCGGGATCGAAATTGAAACCTACGGCCCCGGCTTTGAAATCGTCAAGGAAAGCAATCCCCGGACGCCGTACCAGGCCAAGTTCAGCATCGCCTATTGCGTTGCGGCCGCTCTGGCGGAAGGACGCGTCGGCTTGGAGCAGTTTTCCGAAGACCGCTTCGGTCCGGAGGGCGTGCGCGAGCCGAACATCGCCGCGCTGCTGTCGCACACCCAGGTTCTCGTCGCGCCCGACCTTACCGCGAAGTATCCGGAGGCGTGGCCATCGCGCGTCGCGGTCCGGCTCGCCGGCGGAGCGGTTTTGCGGGGAGCCTCCGATTATCCGCGCGGGAATCCGGAACATCCGGTTTCTACCGGGATGCTCCAGCAAAAGTTCCTGTCGCTCGTCGCCCCGCGCCTGGGAGAACCGATCGCCCGCCGCGCTCTGGCCGCCGTGTCCGCGATCGAATCCGCCGGAGACATGGCGGAGCTGGTGCGCGGGCTCGTCGCGGACGGCGGCTCGTAAAGGATCCGCCTGGCGCCGCCTCCCGTCCCTGCTCGTTCGCCGCGCGCGAGAGCCGCCGCGCGCGCATCCGCACGCTACAATGAGGGTGGTGAAGACCTTCTACATCGAAACCTTCGGCTGCCAGATGAATGCGCACGATTCGGAGAAAGTCATCGGGACGCTGGTCGCGCGCGGATATTCCCAGGTCACCACGCCGGAGGAAGCCGAGCTGGTCTTCTATAACACGTGCAGCATCCGCGATAAGGCCGAACAGAAAGTTTTTTCCCGCCTCCAGCAGTTCAAAAAAGAACAGGGAAAGGGAAAAACGTTCGCGGTGCTCGGATGCGTCGCGCAGCAGGAAGGCGAAAGGATTTTTGAGAAGGCGCCGCACGTCAGCCTGGTGTGCGGATCCGCCAGCTATAACCGGCTTCCGGAGATGCTGGTGCAACTGGAAGCCGGCAACCGCCGCGTCACCGGCTTGAGCCTCGATACGGAAGAGACCTTCGAGACGCCGCTCACGCGGCGCGACAACCCGCATCGCGCCTACATCACCATCATCGAGGGATGCGACAAGTCCTGCGCCTATTGCGTGGTTCCCTTCACCCGAGGGCCGGAGCGCAGCCGCGCCAGCGCCTCCGTGCTGGCCGAGGCGCGAGCGCTGGCCGCGGC
This sequence comes from Terriglobia bacterium, assembly GCA_021324615.1. Taxonomy (GTDB): domain Bacteria; phylum Acidobacteriota; class Terriglobia; order Bryobacterales; family Bryobacteraceae; genus Palsa-187. The sequence continues at coordinate 30,044 of JAJPIT010000080.1, forward strand.
CGGATACACCGAAATCCAGCTTCTCGGCCAGAACGTGAACAGTTACCGCGATCCTTCCCCCGCCGGCTGGGACTTCGCGACGCTGCTGGCCGAAGTGGGGCGCACGCCCGGCATCCGCCGCGTGCGTTTCACCACCTCTCATCCGCGCGATTTCGTCCGCGAAATCGTCGAAGCCATCGACGCGAATCCGGCGCTGTGCAATCACGTGCATCTGCCGGTGCAATCCGGATCGACGCGCGTGCTGGAAGCCATGCAACGGTTATATACGCGCGACGATTACATGCGCCGCATCGAATGGATCAAAAACGCCCGCCGCCCGATCGCCATCACCAGCGACATCATCGTCGGCTTCCCCGGCGAGACCGAGGCCGATTTCGAGCAGACGCTCGCGCTGCTCGAGGAAGTCGAATACGACTCCGTGTTCAGCTTCAAATATTCGCGGCGGCCAAACACGCCGGCGCTCGCGCTCGGCGATCAGATCCCGGAAGAAGAGAAGGGGCGCCGCCTGGCGATTCTACAGGAGCGTCAGCGCGCCATCCAGGTGCGGCGAAATGCCACATACCTGGGACGCATCGAGGAGTGCCTGGTGGAAGGCTTCAACAAAGCCACCGGCCAATGGATTGGCCGCACGTCGCAAAACAAGACGCTCAACTTTATCCGCCCCGCCGGCAACGCGGAGGACAACTTGCTCGGCAGCTACATCGAGGTCAAGGTGACTCGCGCCGGCCCCAATTCCCTGGCCGGAGAAAGTGTACACTAGGCTAAACCCGGGCGAAAGGAAGGATTCAAATGGAAGTCGAAATGAAGATCCGGGGGTTGTTGATGGACCCGGTGACCAACATGCCGATCGTGGTGCTCAAGGACGTCAACGGCAGCGCCATCCTGCCCATTTGGGTCGGCATTTATGAGGCTAACGCCATCGCGCTCGAAATCGAGAAGGTCGCCACGCCGCGCCCCATGACGCACGATCTCATCCGCAACCTGCTGTTCGGCCTGGAAGCCGGAGTCAAAAAGGTGGTGGTCAGCGATCTTCGCGAGGATACGTTTTACGCCGTCATCTGGCTGGAGCGGAACGGCGAGCTCATTTCGGTGGATTCGCGGCCCAGCGACGCGCTGGCCATCGCCCTGCGCCTGGACTGTCCCATCTACGTCGCCGAAGCGGTGCTCAAATCCTCCAAAACCGTCGCCGCCGTCGCCGAAGCGGGAAGTAACGAAGAGCTGCGCCGCGTCCTCGAAAATCTGAGCGACGAGGATTTCGGCCGCTATAAGATGTAAAAAAATCGCGCTCCCCACCCGTTTCCGGCAGAGGAGCGCGTCCGGTTCATCCGGAATTCGTCCTCTCTTTCTAGCCGCGCCGCCGGAACTTCCCAATCAGCACGCCGCCCACGCCGATGGCGAACATCACAAATGTGGACGGCTCAGGAACCGCGCCCGCACTGGAGCCCGGACCCGAGGCGCCCGACGGCCCGCTGGGCCCGCCCACCGATTCGGTAAAGCTCACGTTGGAAATGCTGGTGAAATTCACGTCGCCGGCGGTCGATTCCATTGCCGCCGAGCCGAGCTGGACGTTGGAAAACGCCTGAAGATTGGAAAGCGACAGATTGTTCACCAGGCCAAAGCTGCTGGTGTAGGCGCTGGAGGCCGTGGTCAGCCAGTCCGCGGTGTTGTAAAACCAGATGCCGACATTATTGCTGGTCGGATTCAGGAATACCGACGGTCCGAGAACACCCTTGGACGTCGTAAGCCCGGTCAACTCGGCCTGCGCCGTCGAGGGCACGATCGTGCCGATGGTGAAGGTGTTCACGGTCGGATCGGGAGTGGTGTAATCGCCGACATCTCCCGACAGCGGGCATGGCGACTGGCCGATCTGGCAAACGTCGGTGGTGTCCGAAGTGAAAATGATCGAAAATGCCTGGTTCATGAAGGACGTATTATCCACCGAACCGCTGGCCGTACCGGAAAACGTGAGCGTAATCGGCGTCGCCGCCGCGGTTGTGACGAACAATAAGGTGGCTAAGCCTGTGCTGATAAGCCTCAACTGGAACCTCCTGGCGCAAGTATGCGTTGCGTTCAGGCTCCGGTTCTACTGCTGAGTTTCCAGGGCGATGATGAATAGGATGGGGGTGAAACGGGACCTTTTCCGGCTCCGGACCTGGAATTTTTCCAGGGATTGCGCCCTGAAAAGAAAACCCCGCCATCGCGGGCGGGGCTCGGTGGAAAAGCGGAGCGGGCGGAGAATCGCTACTGCGCCTTTTTCTTGGCGGTTGCGCCGCTCTTCTTGGTGTGGATCACTTCCGGCTTCCAGCCGGCGATCTGATCCTTGTCGGTGGAAAGAATCAGCATGTAAGGATCTTTTTGATAACCGGTCGCGATGCCGGAAAATTGCAGCTCGCTGCCGGGTTCCATCTTGCCGCGCAGCGGCTCTTCCAGCTTGAGGGTCACGTCGCCCGCCGGATTCTGCACCGCCATCACCAGCTCCTTGGGGCTGATCGCCGGCTTCATGGAAACGATCTTGCCCGTCCACTTCATATCGCTCTGATCGTTGGGATTCTTGCCGGGAAGCGCGGCGTCCTTCACGGTGTTGGCGAAGAACTGATCCGCATTGTCGCCGGTAAGACCGGTTTTGATGGTGTTCCAGTAGACCATCGCCGGGTTATCCTTCAGCGCCTCCTGCTCGGCCTTATTCTTGGCCTCGGCGATATCGGCGACGCTCATCAGTTTGAAGTCCGCGGGCGGCGCCGGATTGGCCTTCGCGGTCTGGCACAACTGCTCCAGTCCGTCGCTGGAGCCGTGATAGGTATTGTAGGCGCGCGTTAAAAATCCGCTCTTCAACTGATTGCGGTTCGCGGCCGGAAGCGCGCCTTCGCCGTCGTAGCACGCCGCGCGGGCATAATAGAACAGCGCCAGGCCGCCTTTTTCCGGATGCTCCTTCTGCTGGGCCAGAATCACCGATCCCATCATCTGGTCGATCGCCGCGTCGTTCGGATCTTTTTGCAGGATTTTCCCGATTTCCTGCTCGGCGCGCGCCGGATCGGTCTTGCCGTACTTATTCACCCACATCTGCGCCTCGACGCGCGGCGCCTGCTGCATCCAGTATGGTTTCACCTTGGGCCAGTCCGCCGGCGGGACCGTCTGCGGCCGGTTCGATTCGGCAAAAACTTTATCCGGCTCCTCCAGCATCTTGTTGGCCGCCGCCAGCGTCGCATCGAAGTCCTCCTGCGGCGGATTATTGTTGTTGAGCGTCGGCCCGAACTGGAGGATGGTCATCAACGCCATATAATCGTCCGGTTTTTTGGCCAGCACGGACTTGGCCCAGTCCACCGCCTCGCGGGCCTTGGGCGGCTTTAGCTGCTGGTAGGTGACCCAGTACAGCAGTTCCCGCTGCTCGGTGAGCTGCGTGTCGGGGTACTTCTGGCTCCACTGGTCCAGTTCCTGTAACCGCTTGACCGGATCTGCTTCCTTGGCCGCGGTATTGACCAGATTCGCCTCCTCGGCGTCCTTCGCTACCGGAGCTTTTGGAGCCTCCTGCGCCATTCCCCACGCGGCTGCAAATGTCAACGCGATAGCGATTCTCATTGTTCTCTTCATTTCCGCACGCACCTCGCTAAACTCGATAATGTATCATGACGCGAGCGCTGGAGTGAAGCGCTCCGGTCCCGATCTTTAAACCTATTCCCGAGCCTCGCTCTTCCGGCTCGCCGCGCCATGCCGGGCCGCGCTGCTCTTGGCGGTCCAGCCTTCAATCTGCGCCCGCCCGGCGCGTAACGTCACCATGAACGGATCTTTTGTATAAGACTCCGCCACGCCTTCGAAGGAAATTTCTGCGCCCGGCTCCATTTTTCCGGACAGCGGCGAATCGAGTTTCAGAGTCGCATCCGGCTTCGCCGGGTTCTCGATGGCCAGCACCAGCAGGCGCGGCCGCCCGGCGGGCACTGCCGAAACCAGCCGACCGCGGAATTTTTTCACGCCTTCGGCTCCGCCCGGCAGCAGGGCTCCCTTCATGCTGTTTTCAAAATAGGCTGCGCCGTGATCGCTGGCCAGCTCCTGATGAACGCGCTTCCACAGCGCCAGCATCGGATTGGCCCGCGCCGCCGCTTCCTCCGCCTCGATCCTTTCACGCTCCACCTCGGCCTTGCTCTTGATGGTGAATCCGGCGGGCGGCAGCGCCTGCGCGCCGGCCTGCGCCAGCAATGGATCCAGCCCGTCGGCCGATCCGTGATACTGGGTATACGCTTTGGTCAAATAATCCCGCACCTGGCTGCGGTCACTGGCCGGCAAACCGCCCGCGCCGCTGTAGCAGGCCGCGCGCGCGAAGTGGTAAAGCGCCTGCGGCTGCTTCTCCGGATGCTCCCGGTTTTGCGCCAGCACCGCTTCCCCCAGCCAGAACGAAACCTGGCCCTGCCGGGGATCCAATTCCAGCGCCTTGGTCAGCTCCGCCTCTGCCTTGGGATAATCCTTGCGAACCAGCGCGATATATCCCAGCGTTTTCTGCGCGAAAGCCCGCAGCGCCGGCTTCTTGTCGCCGGCTTCCTGGTCGGTCATGTTCGCCGGCCGGTTGTTCTTCGAACAGATCACATCGATGTTATCCAGGATGGTACGCGCGGCCTGTTCGGCGGCCGCCAGATCCTGCGACTGACCCGGGTCCGGCGCCGACGCCGAGACCGGAACCAGGCTATAGATATAGCCCACCATCGCCGACAGCGCCACCAGATCGTTCGGGTTGTCTTTGAGAACGTCCTGCGCGGCGGCGAACGCCTCCCGCGGCTGGTTCAGCGCGCGATAGGCTTCAAGAGTCAACTGCCGGCGGACGTCGGCGTATTCGCTCTCCGGATACTGCTGCTTCCAGGCCTGGATCGCCGCCAGCCACTGATGGGGATCCTTCGTCTTTACGATCGATTCGTAAAGCTCGTACTCGGCCCGGTCCTTCCATTCTTTTTTTTTCTCTGCCTGCTTGTCCCCTGCCCTTTCCTGCGCGGCTTTTTCCTGAGCCGGCTTTTCCTGGGCAAAGCCGGGCGCGGCGAGCCATACCATCGTCGCCAGCGCCATCGTGCCTGTTCGCGGCCACAGCACCCTAAGCTACCTCCACGGGATCCGCTACGTTTTTGAGTTGGGTCAGGTGTTGCTCTGCGGAGTATAGCCAAAGCCGCGAGCCAGCCGCAAGCGCCTTCACCCATCCGCTCGCCACCGCACTCAGCCTACACACCGGCTACCGTGTTGGACGTCGGGGGTCTGAAAATTGTTTCCGGCGGGGCGAAGGAAAGGAGTCCCTTCCACCCAACCGCCCCCCTGCCCCGCCAGTTTACCTGCGCCCGACTCCGGTATTCTGGGTGTTCGCATGCGCTGGCCCGACCTCACGGTGATCGTCCTCTACCTCGCCGCGATCACCTGGTTCGGCGCCCGCTTCGGCAGATCGCAGCGCACCCTCAAGGACTATTTCCTCGGCGGCAAGACCGCTCCCTGGTGGGCGATCGCTCTCTCCATCGTCTCGGCCGAAACCAGCACCCTCACCGTGATCGGAACGCCGGCCCTTTCCTTTCAGGGCGACTTCGGATTCCTGCAAGTCGTCCTCGGCTACCTGCTGGCGCGGATCGTGATCGCCGCCATCTTTCTCCCCGCTTATTTCCGGGGAGAGATGTTTACCGCCTACGAACTGATGCGCCGCCGCTTCGGCGAGCGCATCCGCAAACTCACCGCGGCAACGTTTCTGCTCCTGCGCGCTTTGGCCGAAGGCGTCCGCGTGGTCGCCATCTCGCTGGTGATCGCCATTATCCTGGGCGCCGGGGAAAAAACGTCGATCGCCGCGATCCTGTGCCTGACGCTTTTTTATACCTACGAAGGCGGCATGACCGCGGTCATCTGGACCGACGTCGCGCAGATGTTGCTCTACCTCGCCGGAGCCGCCCTGAGCCTCGCCGCCGTCCTGCGCGAAATTCCCGGAGGCTGGATGCGCGTGGCCGCCGTCGCCGCCCAGGCGCACAAATTCCACGTCTTCGATTTTGGCTTTTCCTGGACCCAGACCTACACCTTCTGGGCCGGCCTCATCGGCGGATGTTTCCTCACCACCGCCAGCCACGGCACCGAGCAGTTGATGGTGCAGCGCCTGCTCGCCGCGCCGAACGAGCGTCAGAGCCGGGCCGCGCTGCTGGCGAGCTGGGTGGTGATCGCCATTCAATTCACGTTGTTCCTGGTGATCGGCGTCTGCCTGTATGCCTTTTACTCGGACCGCCATGAGCAGCCGCCCGCCGTGCTGGATAAAATCTATCCGCAGTTCATCTGGGATCATCTGCCCGCCGGAATCGCCGGCCTGGTGATCGCCGCCATTCTGGCCGCCGCCATGTCGAATCTGAGCGCGGCCCTGAACTCGCTCGCCTCCACCACGGTGATCGATTTTCTGAAACCGTCCGGCGCCGCCCGCGGGCTGCGCCTGGCGCGGCTCGCCACGATTTTCTGGGCGGTGGTTTTGTTCGGCGTGGGCCTGCTCGCGCGGCGATGGGGCAGCGTTCTCGAAGCCGGCTTGTCCATCGCCTCGATCCTCTACGGTTCGCTGCTCGGCGTATTTTTGTTGGGCCTGCTCACCCGGCGCGTGGGCGAGACGGCGGCGATGTGGGCCATGTCGGCCGGGCTCGCGCTGATGCTCTATATCCGTTTCGCCACGCCGATCGCCTGGACCTGGTATGTGGTCATCGGCGCATCGGCGACGTTTCTCACCGGACTGGCGGCGTCCTTCGCCGCGCCGCGTTCGGGTTAACATTCAAGCATGAAACCGCCGCCGTTGCCGCCCGGCCAGGGCGGGAGCAAACACACTCCACCCGCATGCCGGCGCATTTCCGCACTGGCTGTGACGCCAGCGGCGAAACGTTCTCCCGGACGCCCAAAAAATTCTCCAGTCTGCTAAAAAATGCAAAAATCCTCGGCCGGCCCGCCTGAACCTCGCAACCTCGAACTCCGCCGCGCCCTCGGCCCCTGGTCGACCGCCGCCATCGTCGTCGGAACCGCCATCGGCAGCGCTATTTTTTTGGTCCCGGCGCAGATGATCCAGGCCGTCGGTTCGCCCGCCGAGGTCCTGGCGGTGTGGATCTTCGGGGGCATCCTGACCTTATTCGGCGCGCTCACCTACGCCGAGCTCTCGGCTGCCCTGCCCGGCGCCGGCGGAGAATACGTGTATCTGAGCGCCGCCTACGGGCCGTTTTTCGGCTTCCTCTACGGCTGGACCCAAACCTGGGTGGCCAAAGCGGCCTCCGTCGCCACGCTGGCCACCGGATTCTTCACTTACCTGGGCGATTTCTTCCCGGCGCTCGGCCGCGTCTTTTTCTCGATCCCGCTGCCGATCGGGCCGCACGGCGGTCCTCTGGAGATCCGCTACGGCCAACTGGTCGGAATCGCCCTGATCCTGGCGCTTTCCGGCCTGAATTTTCTCGGCGTAAAGGTCGGCGGCGGCGTTCAGGTTGCGGTAACGGCCATAAAAGTGTCGCTGCTTGGCGGACTAATTCTGCTGGGATTGCTTTCCGGGCGCGGAGATCCACAGAATTTCCACTCCTCAATCGCCGCGCAGCCGGGCGGAATCTCCGGATTTTTCCTTGCTCTGGTGGCCGCGCTTTGGGCTTACGATGGCTGGAACAATGCGGGAATGTTGGGTTCGGAGATCGACCGGCCGCAAAAAAATCTGCCGCGCGCGCTTATTTCCGGCACTTTGGCGATGATGGCGATCTATCTGCTGGTAAATCTTACATATTTTTACGTCTTAAACTCCGCCGAGGTAGGCGCAAGCGAGCGGGTCGCCGCCGACGCCATGCGCCGCGTGCTGGGACGGCCCGGCGCGGCGGCGGTCAGCGCCGCGGCGATGATCTCCATCTTCGCCGCGCTCAATGGATCGATCCTTTCCGGCTCCCGCATTCCCTACGCAATGGCGCGCGACGGCTATTTTTTTGCGCCAATTCGCCGCGTAAATGCGCGTTTCCGTACGCCGGGAGCCGCCATCCTGCTGCTCGGCGGCTGGTCCAGCGTGGTGCTGCTGAGCGGCCAGTACGAGCAGCTCTATACGCTGGTGATCTTCCCGAGCTGGATCCTGTACGGGATGACCGCCGCCTCGGTGATCGTGCTTCGCCGCACCCAGCCGGGGCTGAAGCGGCCCTACCGGGTTCCGGGCTACCCCGTGGTGCCGCTTTTTTTCGTTTTAGTGGCGGCGGCGCTGCTTTATTCCACTTTCCGGACGTCGCCGCGCGAATCCGGCATCGGTTTGACCGTGATAATTTTGGGACTTCCCTTTTATTTCCATTGGAAAAGAAGTCAAACCGAGGCGTACAGGGGGTCTGAGCCGGGTCCGGAAACGTTCCCGGAAAAATGGGGTTCTTAGTACGATCTTGTTCCGTTTTCGGAACAAAAGTCTTGAAAACTCTCCTAAAATGTGGTTAAACTCATAAAGCATGATCGGGATGCGCGAGGACCTCTTGTTCGTTTTTCAGAACGGCTCACCGGTCGCCGAAAATCCTTGAACGCGGGAGGAAACGGAATGGATATCCTAAAAATGCTGGCGGATTTGCGCCAGGAACGAGAGCACATTGAGGAAGCGATTATGACCTTGGAACGTCTGGCGCAGGGTCGAGGGCGGCGCAGGGGCCGTCCGCCCGCCTGGATGACGGCAGTGAAGCGCCGCGGCCGCCCGCCCGGCAGCAAGAACAAGGACAAGGAAACCGCGGCGGCGTAACCGGTTTTGACGCAAACTGGAAGCGGACCACGGAAAGCTCTAAACTGAAGCGTGGCCAAAAAACTGACCGCGCACGTCAAGGCCGCCGGTTGAGCGTCGAAGTTGAGTCCAAAGGTTTTGGACCAGGTGCTGGCGCGCCTGCCGCGCCCGGCGGATCCCAATCTTCTGGTCGGCTTTGAAAAAGCGGACGACGCCGGAGTGTATCGTCTGAGCCCCGGCCTGGCGCTGGTCCAGACGGTGGATTTCTTTACGCCGATCGTCGACGATCCCTTCACCTTCGGCGCCATCGCCGCCGCCAATGCGCTCAGCGACATCTACGCCATGGGCGCCTCGCCGCTCACCGCGCTCTCGATCCTGGCCTGGCCCGGATCCGACGAGCTGGACGACCTCGAAGAGATCCTCAAAGGCGGCGCCGAAAAGATTCAGGAAGCCGGCGCAGTGGTGCTGGGCGGCCACAGCATCCGCGATCCGGAGATCAAATTCGGCTACGCCGTCACCGGCACGATCCGCCCGGACCGGGTCAAGACCAACGCCGGCGCGCGCCCGGGCGACGCCCTGGTTCTGACCAAAAAGCTGGGGACCGGCGTGATCGCCACCGCGCTCAAGCGCAATCTGGCGGTTGCGGCGCACGTCGAGGCGGCGGTTCGCTCCATGCTGACGCTGAATCGCGCGGCGGCCGCGGCGATGTCCCGCCTGGAAGTGCACGCCGTCACCGATGTGACCGGTTTTGGCCTGCTCGGTCACGCGCGCGAAATGGCGCTGGCCAGCGGCGTGACGCTCGAAATCGAGGCGCAACGGGTGCGGTTTCTGGACGGCGCGGTGGAATACGCGAAAATCGGCGCGATCCCCGGCGGATTGAACCAGAATCGCGAATTCGTTCTGGCTTGCGTCGAAGGCGGCTCGGAATACGACGATCTGCTGTTCGATCCGCAAACTTCCGGAGGCCTGCTGATCGCCTTGCCGGCGCCCGACGCGGCGCGCTATCTGCGAAAATACCCGGACGCGTTTCCCATCGGACGCGTGTTGGACAGACAGGAGAAACCGCTACGGATCGTCTGAATCCCGTCATCGTCGCGCTGGATTTTCCCAGCGCGGAAGAGGCCCGCGCGCTGATCGCAAAACTCGGCGATGCCGCGCCGTTTTACAAGATCGGCCTGGAGCTTTACGCGGCCTCCGGCATGGAGCTGGTTCGCGAATTAAAACAGGAAGGCCGGCGGGTGTTTCTCGATTTGAAGCTGTACGATATCGGGGAAACGGTGCGGCGGGCGGTGGCGGTGATCGCCCGCTCCGGCGCCGATTTCTTGACCCTCCACGGCATGCGCCAGGTGGTGCGCGCGGCGGCCGAAGGGCGCCTCGGCTCGGATTTGAAACTGCTCGCGGTAAGCGTGCTGACCAGTGTGGATGAAGACGATCTGCGCCAGGACGGCGATCCGCGCGGCTTGCAGGAACTGATCGATCTGCGCGTGCGCAACGCGATCGAGGAGGGCGCCGACGGCATCGTCTGCTCCGCCCGGGATACGGCGCGGGTGCGCGGCATCGCCGGGCGCGGCGCGATTCTGGTGAATCCGGGCGTGCGGTCGGCGGGTGTTTCGGCGGGCGATCAGAAGCGAATCGCCACCCCGGCGGAGGCCATCGCGGCGGGCGCCGATTATATCGTGGTCGGCCGGCAGATCACCCGCTCCTCCGATCCGCGGGGCGAATTGCAGCGGATTCTCGAAGAAACGGCGCTCCGCGGTTGACCGCGCCGCCGCGCCGGATCGGTCTTCAGTCGGCCCTGGCCAGGATCAACTTGCCGTCGCGGATGAAGTAATCGGCGCCCCGCCAGCGGATGGTGGAACGGAAGAAGCTCGCCAGCCAGATCCCGGCGGCGATCGCGTCCCAAACGGGGATCAGAGGAACTTCTCTCCAGAAACGCGGCTGCTTCAACCCGCGGATACCGGTAAGCCACGTCATCGCCACCCGGCACAAGGCATAGCCGCCGAAGAACGCCAGTGCGACGGCCCCCGTCGGATGGGCCAGAAACGCGGCGATCGACCACGGCAACCCCTGGGTGAACAGCAATCCGAAGTGTCCGGCCGGCCGCATATGGCGCATCACCACCATCCAGCGCAGCCGCTTGTCGAGCAGCGCGCCGAGGGAGTGATAATCCGGCACCGTTTCGATCAGATAGCGCGATAAAATCACTTCGCATCCCTGCTCGGCGATCAGGCGGCCCACCAGCAAATCGTCCGCCGGGCGGTCTTCCAACTGCTCGTAGCCGCCAAAGGCCCGGATGCGGGCCCGCGTGGTGGCGATGGTGGTGCCGAGCGCGAATTTCACCCCGTCGAGCTGCCAGGCCACCACCGAGCTGACGAAAAAATCCGAGATCATGCCGGTGGTTTGCAGACGGTCGGAAAAGGTGCGGACTTCGGTGGGCACATACAGGCACGTCACCGCGCCCACGCCCGGGTCGCGCAGCGGCGCGACCACGTTGCGCAGGTAATCGGGCCGGACGCGGACATCGCTGTCGCTGATCACCAGATGCTCGTGCGCGGCTTCCGCCACCAGCCGCGCCAGACGTGCGCACTTATCGTTGGCCGCCGCCCGGCCCGAGCCGTACAGCACGCGGATGCGGCGGTCCGGGAAATTCTCCTTCAACTTGTCGATCACCGCGACAACCTGCGCGTCTTCGCGGTCGACGCAGAACACGATTTCATAATCCGGGTAATCCTGCTCGCAGAAACTTTTCAGATTTTCGTAAGCCTCCGGATCCAGGCCGCGGATCGGTTTGAGATTGCTCACCGGCGGCGTGAAGGCGCCGTCGGGGGAGCGTTCCGGCCGCGCAAAAAAACGCGCCGCGCTATAGATGGCGATCAGGTAATAAATAAAAGGAATCGCCGCGATGGCCAAAAATAACGTCACGTCTTTATGTCTCCGGTCCGCAGCGGCAGATTCGTAAGCAGCAATTTGCCGCCGCTGGCGGCCACCACGTGCAGGCAGCCTTCGCCGGCCAGCTTTTCAAAACGCGGCAGCGCGGAGGCGTCGGCGACCAGGTAATAGCGGTCCTTGGTGCGCCACAGCGCCGCCCACTGCCGGTCGTCGATGAACACGTCGGGCGCGCCGGGAGCGTAAGAGCCGTACACCAGATTGTTGTAACGCCCGTTCAGCAGCAGCGCATCCTTGCCGGTGTAAAAAAATACGCTCGAGAAATCGTAGTAGTGATGATCGACAATCAGCTTTCCCGGAGGCCCTTGATTGATCGCCTGAGCCAGCGCGTAGGATCCCATATAGGGATCGAATACCACCAGCGCCAGGCGCGCGGCATGAAAGAACAGCACGGCCATCGCCGCGGCGGCCAGAAACGCCCGCCGGCCGGTGAAGCGGAGGGTGCCGGCCGCGCCGACGAAGAACGCGATCGCCGCCATCAAGAGCGGCCGGCGCAGATAGGCGAACGAGGCCAGGGTTAAATCCTCCATGTGCCCGAGCGAAAGCGTGTAGGCCTCCGGATGCGGGCTGAGAGCGGCGGCGATATCGCCCGGCGTGGGAATATTTCTCACCGCCAACCACAGGCCGCCAGCCGCAACCGCACAGCAGGCCAGAATCGCGCACAAAACCCGCGTTCCGCGGCGGATCCATTCTCCTCCGGCCGCCATCGCCGAGCCGAGCAGCAGCGCCAGGGCCGGATAACAGGGCATCGAATAGTATTCCTGCGTGGTGGAGAAGGTAAAAAAGACCAGGATGAATCCGGTCCAGCACAGCGCCAGCAGGCGGGTTCGCCCGGCGCGATCGAGGGGACGGAAGGAAAGCTTGGCAACGGCGGGGAGATAGACGCTCCAGGGAAAAAGCCACACCAGGTGCAAAAGCCAGAACCACAGCCGGGGCACCGTGTTGTAATCGCGCGGGTAGCGCAGGTTCAGAAAGCGCAGCACCTGCTCATTCATGAAATAAAACCAGAGAAAGCCGTGATACTGGCCGGGGATGCTGCGCATCGAAAAGTCGAAGTACGGGGGATTGCGCAGCGTCGCCAGAACGTGCCAGGGGGCGGCGATGGCCAGCGCCAGGACGGCGCCGCTCGGAACGTGCAGGCGCTTCCAGACCTTGGCCTGGGCGATCTGCCCGGTGAAATAAAGATAGAGCAGCCCGGCGGCCGCTGGAAAAACCGCGCCGATCAGGCTCTTCAGCAGGAGGCTGACCCCGATGCTGGCGGCCAGAACCGCCGCCCATAGCCGGGGGCGCCGCTCTTCCTGGTCGATCGCGCGCAGGAACGACCACATGGAGACGGTCATGCACGCCGCCACCATCACGTCCGGAATCTGAATGCGGGTGAACAGGAACAGTCCGGTGCAGGTCGCCATGACCAGCCCGGCGTAAAAGCCGCCGCGCGCTCCGAACGCCCACATTCCGAAGACCGCCGTGAGCCAGGCCAGCGCGATCGAGGACAGCGCCACGGGCATGCGCGCGGCCCAGTCGTGAACGCCGAAAATTTTATAGGAGAGCGCCATCAGCCAGTAAATCAGCGGTGATTTTTCCAGGTAGGCGACTCCATCCAGCCGCGCCGTCACCCAGTCCCCGCTGTGGAGCATGTTGACGGCGATCTGCGCCTGCACGGCGTCGACGTCGTCCATCAGCCGCGGCGGCGAGATCAGGCAGCCGAGATAAATGGCGGCGGCAAAGGCCACAACCAACAAAAGCGGCCAAAAATGTTTTATTTCAGGCGCCTGCTGCTTCACTGGCGCCACCGCACGAATCCGGGCAAAGCTACCAACCCCCACAGAATCATAGCCGAAGCTCGCCGCGCCTGTCCACGATGGAGAAGGCGGGCCAGATCCCGGCCGCCGGGCGAACCCGGCGCCGCACAGCGGGCGCTTAATCGCCGCCCGGAGCCGCCACCGGCGCCTTGCGCTGCGCCGTCGCCAGCGGGCGCGCGCGCTGGTTGCGCGAGTTCTGCCAGTTCACCTGCGGCAAAAACAGCGAAATATCGACGCGGTCCTTATACCGGATGGCGATGTTCATCAGCGAATCCAGCAGAGAATCGCTCAGATAATGCGGCCGCAAGCCGAGCTCGATCAGCTTGGAGTGCTTGGCGTTGTAATAATGCGCTTCGGCTTCCACGCGCGGCGCGGGCAGGTGATCGATCTCGACGTTCAGCCCGAGCTTCCGCGCGGCGGCCTGCACCATATGGGCCAGCTCCATCACCGAAAACTGCTCGGTGAAGTGGTTGTAGACGCGGCATTCGCCGGGGGCGGCCGGATTCAGGCAGGCAAGCTCGATGCAGCGCACCGTATCGCGAATATCCAGAAATCCGCGAGTCTGGCCGCCGCGCCCGTAGACGGTGAGCGGATGCTCGGTCGCCGCCTGCACGCAGAAGCGATTGAGCACGGTTCCAAACACGTCGTCGTAGTCGAAGCGGTTGATCAGCGCCTCATCCAGGCTGGTTTCCTCCGTCACCGTCCCGTAGACGACGCCCTGGTTGAGATCCGTCGCGCGCAGCTTCCAGATCTTGCAGGCGAACATGATGTTGTGGCTGTCGTGAACCTTGGAAAGGTGATAAAACGAGCCCGGCTGTTTGGGGAACGGAAGAACGTCGCTGCGGCCGTTGTGCTCGATCTTGATGTAGCCTTCCTCGATGTCGATGTTCGGCGTGCCGTACTCGCCCATCGTGCCGAGCTTCACCAGGTGGCAGTCGGGCACGATCTCCTTGATCGCAAACAGGAGATTCAAGGTGCCCACCACGTTGTTCACCTGGGTGAAGACGGCGTGCTTGCGGTCGATCATCGAATAGGGAGCGGCGCGCTGCTCGGCAAAATGCACCACCGCCTCCGGCCGGAAAGCATCGATGGCGGAGGAAAGAAACTCGTAGTCGCAGACGTCGCCGGTAAACAGTTCGATGGTCTCTCCGGTCAACTCCTGCCAGACCCGCAGTCTTTCCGCCAGCGGCGCGATGGGCGTGAGCGTCTGCACCCCGAGTTCGAAATCCCACTGCCGCCGCAGAAAATTGTCGACAATCGCCACGCGATGCCCGCGCCTTGAAAGATACAACGCCGTCGCCCAACCGCAATAACCGTCACCGCCCAGTACGCAGATCCTCATTGGGTCCGTCCCATTGCTCCTCGAAAAAATTTGAGTTCTCTTCCACTTGCTTCCGCCTAACCCTTGAATAACCCGAAATCTAACAAATAGATGCGCTGATTTACGAAAAGTTTACGCAGGAACGGATTTTCGCGCGTCTTCGCCAATTTTTCTATGCCTTATGGCAGATGTGGAGCTCAGGCGTGGACCGTTTCCAGCGTCCTCGAACCGTAGCGCCGCTCCACGTAGTCGTTCAGAATTGCGATAAATTCCGCTACGATGGCCTCGCCGCGCAGCGTGCACTTCAATTTCCCGTCCACGTAGACCGGCGCGACCGGCTCTTCGAACGTTCCGGGCAGCGAGATCCCGATATGAGAGTGCTTGGATTCGCCGGGCCCGTTCACCACACACCCCATCACCGCGACCTTCATCTCCTCCACCCCGGCGTAGCGCGACTTCCAGACCGGCATCTGCTGGCGAAGATAGGTCTGGATCTGATCGGCCATATCCTGGAAAAACGTGCTGGTGGTGCGCCCGCATCCGGGGCAAGCCGTCACCTGCGGGGTGAAGCTGCGCAGCCCGAGCGCTTGCAGGATCTGCTGGCAGACGATGACTTCCTCGGTGCGGTCGCCGTTGGGCAGCGGCGTCAGCGAAGCGCGGATGGTATCGCCGATGCCTTCCTGCAACAGCACGGCGATGCCCGCGGTAGTGGCGACGATTCCCTTCGATCCGAGTCCCGCTTCGGTGAGCCCCAGATGCAGCGCCCAGTCGCCCTCCTGAGCCAGCATCCGGTAGACCGCGATCAGATCCTGCACGCCGCTGACCTTCGCGCTGAGGATAATTTTGTCGTGCGCCAGGCCGTAACGCTCCGCCGCTTTCGCCGATTCCACCGCGCTGGCCACGATCGCGCGCAGCGTAACCGTCTTTGCGTCGGCCGGCTCGGGAAGGCGGCTGTTTTCATCCATCATGCGCGTCAGCAGCGCCTGGTCGAGCGATCCCCAATTGACGCCGATGCGCACCGGGCGGCCGTATTCGATGGCCGCTTCGATCATCACGCGAAAATTATCGTCGTGTTTTTTTCCGATATTCACGTTCCCGGGATTGATCCGGTATTTGGCCAGCGCGCGCGCCATCTCCGGATATTTTTTGAGCAGAATATGGCCGTTGTAATGAAAATCGCCGATAATCGGCACCCGGACGCCGAATTTTTCGATCGTTTCCACGATCTTGGGAACGGCGCGCGCGGCTTCTTCGGTATTGACCGTGACGCGCACCAGCTCCGAGCCGGCCTGGGCCAGCGCCATCACCTGGTTCACCGTCGACATCACATCGGCGGTGTCGGTATTGGTCATCGACTGCACCACGATGGGATGGTCGCCGCCCACCGTAACCGATCCGATCTTGACCGCGGCGGAGCGGCGGCGAGGCGACGGGCCTATCTGTGTGGACATGATCTTAATTCTAATTGTAAACTGGCGGTCAGCTTTTCCGGACCGCGCGACGCGCTCCGCGCGGCGGCCTATGCCATCCTCCCGCAAAGACATCGCATCGCGCAGCCGCGAGCTCAAAAAGGAACTGGGCCTGGGGAATCTGGTTCTCACGCAGATCCTGTTCGTGATGGGCTTGAGCTGGGTCGGCACGGCGGCGAAACTGGGAGCTTCGCATGTCATGTTCTGGCTGCTGGCGGCGGGGTTGTTTTACGTGCCGTCGGCGGTCGTGGTGGTGCATCTCAGCCGCAAGTATCCGCTTGAAGGCGGTCTGTATCAGTGGGCCAAGATCGGATTCGGCGAGCGGACCGGCTTTCTGGTCGCCTGGAATTTGTGGATCTACGCGATGATCCTGATGTCCTCGATCGGCGTGCAGACCGCCGCCAACCTGGCCTATGCGATCGGCCCCCAGGCGGCCTGGATGGTGGAGAGCAAATGGTTCATCGCCGGCGGCGGCTGCCTGGTGCTCGGCGCGCTGGCCGCGCTTTCGGCCATCGGACTCGGCGCGGGCAAATGGCTGCACGGCGGCGGCGGAGCGGCCCTGCTGCTGGTGCTTTCCGCCATGGTAATTTTGCCCGCGCTCGATTGGCTGCGCGGCGGGCACGCCCAGGCGCGCCCCTTCTCCCTGGCGGTTCCGGCCCTGACGCTGCTGAATCTGAACATTTTGGGCAAACTCGGATTCGGCGCGCTGGGCGGGTTCGAATACGTCGCCATCTTCGCGGGCGAGTGCAAGGATCCGGCCCGGCTCATCGGCCGCAGCGTGATCCTCGCCGCTCCGGTCATCGCGGCGCTGTTCATCCTGAGCACGGGATCGGCTCTCTGGTTTGTCGGCGATCGGAATATTGATTTGATCTCGCCGGTTTCGCAGGTGCTGTCGGCCGCCGCGCGGCCCTTTGGATTCGGCGCGCGAATCGCCAGCACGGTGATCGTTCTGGTGCTGGGGATGAGGATCGCGCAAACCAGCGTGAATTTCTCGGCGACCGCGCGGCTGCCCATGGTGGCGGCCTGGGACCGGCTGCTGCCCGAGTGGTTCACCCGGCTGCATCCGCGATGGAAAACCCCCGCGCACTCCATCGCCTTCGTCGGCGCCATGACGGCGGCCCTGGGCGTCGCCGGAAACCTGGGAGTGGCCAGCCAGGAAGCCTGGCAGTTGTTTGAAAACGCGGCGGGGATTTACTACGCGCTGGCCTACCTGGTGATGTTCGCGCTGCCGCTGGCCGGCCCCGCCGGCGCCGGGGTGAAGATCGCCGCCGCCTCCGGGTTCGCCATGACTCTGCTCTACGTGATCCTGTCCATCTTTCCGATTATCGAGGTGGCAAGCTGGTGGTCCTTCGGCGGCAAGATCGCCGGCGTGGTCCTCGGCGGCAATGCCGCTGGAGCTGCGATCTTCGAGCTGGCGCGAAGAAGGGCGCGGCGCGGCTGGCCCGCCTTGCCAAATTAATGGGCCATGGCGGCGCTGTCCAGGATGCCCGCCAGATTGCCTTCCTGATCGAAGGAAAACTCCTCCGCCTCGCCGATAATTTCCAGATTCGGATTGGCCTCGATTTGCGGGCGCAGGTTTTCGGTCAGGCGCATCAGTCCCAGCTCGAGCGAATTGGCGATCCAGCCGATGGTTACGTCCCGCTGTTCCAGATGGCCGCAGCAGGGCCAGATCTTCTCCAGGCATTCGCGGTCGCTCGGAAAATGAATCGGGATGCGGATGGCCGAGGGCGTGGAGGCGGTCAGCGAGTTGATCTGGGTCGGCGTCCAGTCGATGGCCCGCAGCAGGCGGTCGTGAATCACATCCGCCAGGCCGACGCCGACGCCGTTGCCATAGCTGTGCGGGCTTAATCCGCGCAGATAAATGCGGTCGATCGCCGGCGCCGTGTCCCACGGATTGTAGTCGCCCATCACGCTCCGGTTGACCACCTTGGTATCCATCCCCGCGCCCGAAAAATTCTTTCCGATTTCGTCCACGATGAGAATATTCAGCGGCATGGGAATCCGTCCCATCCACGATTTGGCCAGCGCGAGCAGCTCTTCTTCCTTCTGCTCCATCTCCCCGACCCGCACCGCCGTCAGTTGCGCGGTCTTATGATTGGCATCCTCAAGGATCGCCAGGCCGCCCAGGATCTTTCCGCTCTGGAGCACCTGGCGGCCCACGCTGCGGATCACGTGCTCCAGGCCAAGGCGGTAGGCGTAGGTGTGGTAGCGCTGGGCCCCGGCGAATTTGCCGAGCCCGATGGCCATCATCTTGAACAGGCCGCTCTCGATCTTCCCGGCAAAATCGGTGTTCCATTTCACGCGGCCGATGAGAAACACGCCGTCGGACTGGAAGGCGTTGCGGTCCATGAACGCCTCGATGCCGTCGGCGGTCTTGCCGAGCGAGACCACGTCCAGCGCGCTGATGACCGGGCATCCGACACCCGCCTCATGGACGCCGTAATGCGCCAGCACGCTGGCTTGTCCTTCGGCCGTCGCGGCGCCATGGCTGCCCATGGCGGGGAAGATGAACGGCTGGAATCCGCGCGCTTTGAAGTTTTCCACCACGCTGCGCACGATCATCGCCAGATTCGCGATGCCCCGGCTGCCGACGCCGATGGCCACGCGCGCGCCGGGGTGCAGCGAATCGAGGATGCCGGAGGAGGCCAGCTCGCGCGAGATCGTCGCGGGGATATCGTGGATGGCGCGGTCCGGGAAGTGCTGGCGTACGGTGAGCAAGCGGGAGAAAGCCATATATAAAGGATACCTTCCGCGCGCCGCCCGGAAGTGTTTTAGCGGCTGGCGCCAGGCTCCGGCGCGCGCCGCAGAATCTGCACCGGAACGCCGTTATAGGAAACCGCCGCAACCGGGCGATAAGCGCAGCGCAGGAAGGCTTCGATCTTTTCCAGACGCAGCCGGCGCGGATCCGAGCCGGGCCAGATCCGCAGGATCATCTCCGGCGTGACGTTTTGGTAGAGAATCGTTTCCGGCGGCCGCGCCCGCAGCTCGGCCAGCGCCAGCCGCTCGTCGCCATCCTCCATCATGCCCGGCTGAAGGTACGAATATCGCGTCGGATTCTCCCCGCCCGTGAGGAAATAGAACATCGGCAGATAGGGGAAGCAGAACAGGCTCGCGCCCTGCGGAACATCCCGCTCGATGGCCCGGATCATCTCCGCGTCGGCGGGCAGGGCGGCGATGCGGCCCACCCGGGAATCGACCGGGATCATATGGGCGCGGAGATAGATCCCGTAGCCGGCCGGAAGGGCCGCAAGCAGGCAGACCACCCCAAATACCCCCAGCCGGACGCCGGAGCCGGCCCGGCTTAAGTGAAATCCCGCGATCGCGTAAAACAGCGGCGCCGCGTAGGCCAGGTGCGGAACGTCCAGGCGCGGATACGCCGCCGCAAGCAGGGCGAACGCGGCGATGGTGACCGGAACCAGCTCGCGATTTTCCCGCGCCTGGCGGGTGCGGCACAGCAGCAGCGCGGCCAGGGGAAGCAGCGCGGGCAGCGACAGCGCCAGCAGAACCAGAACGCGCCAGGGAAGGTCCGCGGCGGAGGCCCCTTCGAAAAACGCCGCGTAGCCGCCCAGACGGCTGCCATAGGGCATGAAATTCGCGCCGCCGTAATTCCTCCGCGTCCACAGCATCTGCTTGAGCATCGGCGCGAGCGCGTGCTGGTGGGCCAGCAGCGCCCCGCAGCAGACCGAAACGGCGGCGCACCCGGAAAGAAATGGAATGAATCGGCCGCGCTCCGCAAACCACAGCCAGGCGAGCAGCGCGATCGCGACCAGCGCCACGCTCGGCGTAATCCAGGCTGCGAAGCCCGCGAGCAGGCCCGCGATGAATCCGTTCCTTCGCGTCGCGGTGAGGAGCGTGACGGCGGCGATCGCGAACGCCGCGCTATCGGCGCGATGATTCGGCTGCGTCATCGCCGGATCGGCGGTCTGCAACAACATCGCCGCCAGCGCGGCCCACGCCGCCCAGCCCGCGCTGGTCCATCGCGCCAGCAGCAGAACGAGGCAGCCGGCGGTGACGCTCAGACCGGCAATGGTCACCACGCGCGAGGCGGCGAGTGAAACTCCCAGCGCCTTCAGCGCCAGCGCTTCCAGCCAAAAACTCCCCGGTCCCATGAGGATGAAGAAATCGCGGTACGGAGCCTGGCCGCGCAGAATGCGGAGCGCGCCGTCCAGAAAAATGCCTTCGTCGTTGCTGGCCAGGTATCGCCGCCCCGCCAGCCACCAGAGAAAGGCCGCGGCGGCCACACTGGCGGCCAGGGCGGCGCCGAACGGGCGGGAGCGCGACACACCCTTTGTTCGGCATCGCCCCGCCGCGACTTTAACCGCCGCTGTTGCCAGTTCCCGCTTCGTCCGCGAAAATGAAAATGTCGGCTCATGTCGAAACTCTATTCACGCGCGGAGCTGGTGGGCGCGCGCGGCCGGTGGCGCGGCGAAGGAAAAACGGTCGTTTTCACCAACGGCTGCTACGACATTCTCCATCCCGGCCACATCCGCCTGCTCGAACAGGCGCGTTCGCTGGGCGACGTCCTGATTCTCGCGCTCAACACCGACGCGAGCGTCGCGCGGCTCAAGGGACCATCGCGCCCGCTGATCCCGCAGCAGGAGCGCGCCCAAATGGCGATGGCCCTGGAGTCGGTCGACGCGGTTACGTTTTTCGATGAGGACACGCCGCGCGAGCTGATCGCCGAGGTTCTGCCCGATATTCTCATCAAGGGCGCCGATTGGGCGCACTTCATCGCCGGGAGGGAAGAAGTGGAGGCCGCCGGCGGCAGAGTGATGGCGCTCGCGCTGGAGCCGGGCTACTCGACCACGAACATCGTCGGCGAACTGTTGGCGCGGAAGTGACTCGCCTGTTGTGACGCACCCCGGCGTTCGCGATCTGTTTCAAACCCTCGGCCGCCACGCGGCCTTTCAGGATCTGGCCGGCAGGCTGCTGCGCCGCGAAACCGGCCCGTTTTCGCTGGCCGGATTGACCCCCACCGCCAAGGCCCTGTACCTGGTGCTGCTGTGGCAGGCGACCGAGCGGCCGTTGCTGGTGCTTTCCGGCGACGGCCAGCACGCCGAGCCGCTGGCCGAGCTGATGGAAACGTTTTTTCATCTTCTTGTTCCGCATGCCGGAGCCGGCCCGCTGCTCCTGCCCGCGCTCGACGTGCTGCCCGGACAGAAACTGTCGCCGCACGCCGAGATCATGGGCCAACGCGCCACCGGCCTGTGGCGCCTGGCCAGCGGCGACGCACCGGTGGTCGTTGCGCCGGCCGCCGCGGCGCTGTTCCGCACCCACGCGGCGGAGTATTACCGGCGGCTCGCGCTCGAACTGCGCGCTGGCGAGGAGCTGCCGCTCGACACCATCGAAGCGCATCTTCAGTCGATCGGCTACGAAAAACGCGACCCGGTGGAGATGGTGGGCGAATATTCCATCCGCGGCGGCATTCTGGACGTTTTTCCCGCCGACAGCGCGCGCCCGCTGCGCGTCGAATTTTTCGGCGACGAGATCGAGTCCATCCGCCGCTTCGACGTCGCTTCGCAGCGTTCGGTGGTGAAGGTCGCCGAAGCGCGCGTTCTGCCGCTGCGGGAGCAGCCGCGCGCCGCGCCGGCGCCGCCCGGCTGGGAGTTCGCCGAAGCGCTGGAAACTCCGCGCGAAAGCTCGCTGATCGAGCTGGCCGGCGGCGCGGCCATCGTGCTCGACGAGCCGGAACAGATCCGCGCCGCGGCGGAGCGCCTCTGGAAGCGCCTGGAGCAGCAGGAAGTCCCCCAGTTGGCCGCGGCCAACTTCTTCCGCTGGGAGGAGTTGGCGGAGCGCATCGGCGATGCGCCGCAAATCGCGCTGCGGGAGCTGGATCTGGACGCCGCGGCCCCGCACATCGCCACGCGCCCCGCCATGGCCTTCCACGGATCGATGCAGGTGGCCGTCGCCGAGGCCAAGACGCTGGTCGAACAAGGCTATCGGGTCGCTTTCTTCGCGCCGGCCAACGGCGAGCTGGAGCGGCTCGCCGACATTTTGCGCGAGTATTCGGTGCCTTTCCAGTTGGGTCTGGCGCCCAATGAGGCGGCGTCGCCGTATCTGGCCGAGCGCGCTTATCTGGCCGGGCCCGTCGCCAGCACCTACCTGATCAAAGGAAACGTCCGCCGCGGATCGATCTTTCCGGAATCCTCCATCGCCTTCATCGGCAGCGAGGATCTGTTCGATTCCTCCGATCTGATCGCGCGGCCCGGCATCACCAAAGCACAGTTGACGGCCTTCGCCGCCGATCTGGCGGATCTCAAACCGGGCGATTTCGTGGTTCACGTCACGCACGGCGTCGGGAAATTTTTAGGCGTCCGGGAAATCGCCCAGGGCGGGCAGAAGGGCGATTTCATGCTGCTCGAATACGCGGGCGAGGCGAAGCTCTATGTTCCGCTCACGCGGCTGGACCTGGTGGAGAAATACCGCGGCGGAGGAGAATCGGCGCCGCCGCTCGACCGGCTCGGCGGATCCACCTGGACGCAGCGCAAATCGCGGGTCAAGGCGAAGATGCGCGACATGGCCAGCGAGCTTCTGAAGCTTTACGCGCAGCGCCGCATGACGGAGGGGTTTGCTTTTTCGCCCGATTCCAACTGGCAGCGCGAATTCGAGGACGGCTTCGAGTTCACGGAAACCAGGGACCAGCTTTCGGCGGTGCGGGACATCAAGCGCGATATGGAGTCGCCCCATCCGATGGACCGCCTGCCGTGCGGCGACGTCGGATACGGGAAAACCGAGGTGGCCATGCGCGCGGCGTTCAAGGCGCTGGGCGACGGCAAACAGGTCGCCGTGCTGGCCCCGACGACCGTGCTCGCTTTCCAGCATTATGAGACGTTCAAGCGGCGGTTCGCGACCGTTCCGGTGCGCATCGAAATGTTTTCGCGGTTTCGCGCCGCCAGAGAGATCAAGCAGGCGCTGGAGGAGCTGGCCGCGGGAAAAGTCGATATCGCGATCGGCACCCACCGCCTGCTTTCCAAAGACGTCGAGTTCCGCGACCTCGGCCTGCTGATCATCGACGAGGAGCAGCGCTTCGGAGTGCGCCACAAAGAGCGCCTGAAACAGATCCGGCAAAACGTCGATGTCCTGACCATGAGCGCGACGCCGATTCCGCGCACGCTGCACATGTCCCTGCTGGGGATCCGCGATATGAGCGTCATCGAAACGCCGCCCAAAGACCGCCTGGCGATTCACACCGTGGTGGCGCATTTCGATCCTGAACTGATCCGCGCCGCCATCGACCAGGAGTTATCGCGCGGCGGCCAGGTGTATTTTCTTCACAACCGCGTGGACACCATCTTTTCGCGCGCCGCGGCGATCCAGCAACTGGTTCCCCACGCGCGGATCGGCGTCGGCCACGGGCAGATGGGCGAGCAGGAACTGGAGCGTGTGCTGCTCGGCTTCATGCGCCACGAATACGACGTCTTCGTATCCACCACCATCGTGGAAAACGGCCTGGATATCCCGCTGGCCAACACCATCATCATCGAAAACGCCGAGCGCCACGGCCTGGCCGAGCTGTATCAACTGCGGGGCCGCGTCGGCCGCTCGAACCGGCGGGCGTATGCATATTTACTGGTTCCGGCCGATGCCGAGCTGAGCGAGATCGCGCGCAAACGCCTGGCGGCGCTAAGGGAATTTTCCGATCTCGGCGCAGGATTCAAAATCGCCGCGCTCGATCTGGAGCTGCGCGGGGCCGGCAACCTGCTGGGCGGCGAACAACACGGGCATATCGCCGCCGTCGGCTTCGATACCTATGTGCGGCTGCTCGAACAAACCGTGCAGGAGCTGAGGGGCGAACCGGCGCCGCTGGAGATTCACACGGCCTTAAACCTCGGCCTGGATCTGCGCATTCCCTCCGAATACATCGCCGACGAAAATCAGCGCCTGCGCGCCTACAAGCGCATCGCCGACGCCCGCGACGCCGCGGAAGCCGAACGCATCCGCGCCGAACTGGCCGATCGTTACGGCCCGCCGCCCGAGGCCGTGCAAGCCCTGCTGGAATTCGCCCTGCTCAAGACCGCCGCCGAGCAGGCCGGCATCGAGGCCATCGACCGCCGCGGCGGCGCGCTGCACATCAAATTTCACCCCGGCTCGAAAATCGATCCCGGCAAATTGATGGCTCTGGTTTCCTCGCGCCCCGGCGCGCAGTTCACCCCCGCCGGAGTGCTCCGGCTGCCGCTGCCGGCGGCGGAGGCCCCGGCGGTGCTGGCCTGCCTGAAGGACGCCCTGGGCGAACTGATCTCCGGCGGTGCCTCCCCCGCTCCCCAGCCGCTCGCAACCGGAATCAACCGCGGAGACCCGCGAACGCCTCCTCCACTTCGCGGCGCCGGGCGGGAGTGAGGACGGTCAGCGGCAGACGCGGCGGGCCGCCATAATAACCGTTCAGATCCATGGCATGCTTGAGCGCTGCGGCGCCGTAGCGTTCAATCAGCCGCGCCCCGCGCGCCAGGCGGTTCTGCCAGTCGCCGGCGGCCCCGTATTCGCGGCTGCGATGCGCTTCCCAGATGCAGATCGCCGCGTAGGGGACCGCGTTGGCGATCTCGCAGATCACCGCCGCCGCGCCCGCCGCGAAATCCTCCGCCATCGAGCCCGACGATCTCCCGATCCGTGTGTCCAAAATGTTGGGGTGCGACAAACCCTCCGGCGGGACGCCGTCGATCAGGATGGGAATCCGGGAGCGGTCGGCGACGGCGGAAAAATAGATCCTCTGCGTCTCAGCCTCCGCCTGCGGAACGCCCACGAATGCGGCTTTATAGCCCAGCGATGCGGCCCGGTTGGTAAGCTCGGCCGTTTCCCGCACCGACGGCATCCCGGTCGCCGCGATCCGGATCTTTTCCGGCGCCGAAAATTCGGCGGCCCACTCCCACACCCGGATCTTTTCTTCCGCGCTGAGATAAACCGATTCCCCGCCGGAAACCACGTAACCGGAAACGCCGGTGAGATTCCATTTCTCCAGGTTGTGCCGGATTTTGACCGGATACAGATCGCCGTTGTGATCAAAAGCCAGGGCGATGGGAATGAAGATGCCTTGAAGTTTCATAGCCAGCGTGGGAAGTGGAGTCCACTTCCCACCACCCAGCTCCGTCTTACCGGCTCAAGAAGACGACGACGAACACGTACAGCGCCAGCGATTCGATAAAGGCAAGTCCCAGAATCAGCGCAAAGCGTATGCCGCCCGCCGCTCCGGGATTTCTGGCGATCGCCTCGGCGGCTCCCGCCGCGGCGCGGCCCTGTCCGATGCCGCACAGACCGGAGCCGATGCCCATTCCGATCACCAGCCCGATGGTTTTCAGGCCCGTATCCGTGCCTCCGCCGGCGGTCCCTTGCGCGAAAACCGACGTGGTGCACAAAAGCAGGATCACCAGCGCCAGCAACACAATCCTCACTCGCATTGTTTCTTTTTCCTTTCCTATAAAATTCCGCCGGGGAGGTGGTTCCGGTCCGGTCCGGGGGGACCGGCGGCTCACGCCCGGCGGGGATAAAGCCGCAAAATTAATGCTCGTGCGAAGTGGCGATGTTGATGTAGATCATCGCCAGAATCATGAAAATATAGGCCTGCAACAGGCCCACAAAGACGTGCAGCAGCATGAAGATCACCGGCGCCACCAGTTTGGTCAAACTCAGAAACGCCATGGTCACCTGATCGCCCGCGAACATGTTCGCGTAAAGACGGACGCTGAGCGAGAGGATGCGCGCCAGATGGCTGATCAGTTCCAGCGGAATCATCAACACCGCAAGCCAGGCCACCGGGCCCATGAACTGCTTCAGGTACGCGAGCAGGCCCAGTTCCCGGATGCCGTGATAGTTGTAATAAACAAACGTCGCCAGCGCCAGCCCGAGCGGAACCATGATGTACATGGTGGGCGATTCAAGCGAAGGCACCAGCCCGATCAGATTCATCAGCACAATAAACAGAAAAAGCGTGCCAAAGTAGGGCAGGTAACGCTCGCCATGATGCAGCCCGACCTCTTCCATGGTCATTTTGACGAAGCCGTAGGCCAGCTCGAAGATGTGTTGCAGCGCGCCCGGCTGATCCACGGAAAGGCGCATCCGCGCCAGAAGCACCAGCGCGAACAGGATGGCAATCACCAGCAGTTCCATGGAAAGCCAGTTGGTCCACGGCCGTTGTAAAGCCGGGAAGCGGGCCAGGCCGAGCAAAGCGTTCGCAACGCCCGCCGCATGATCGTTTAGTAATTTCGTGAGCCAGAGTTCTTGTTCAGGCATAAATCATTTCGAAAACGCCAATTCGTAGAGGATTTCCGCAAGCACGGCGGCGGCCGAGGCAAACAAGCCGGCCAGAAGCGCCATCGGACTGACTTCTAAGTACTTTACCATAACATAAACCGCCGCTCCGAGCAGAGCGTACCGCATCAGAAACAGAGCGGCGTAGACTCCGGTGCGCCGCGCCGGAGCCAGCCCGATGCCGCCCGCCACGCCTTGAATCATATGGAAACTCAGATAGGAAAGCAGCGCGCCGAGAGCGAACCCGGAGCCGGACCGCAGTCCGGATTTCGCCCCCGCGACCGCGGCCCCCACCAGGCCGATGGCGGCGATCAGGCGCCGGATACGGGCGATGGCCCGATCGTAGAACTCCGGCGTCATTCCTTGCCCAAGCCGTGGATGAGCTGGATGAACCCGCCGATGGTGCCCGCAATCAGAAACACGATGGCAAGAAAGTGCGTGTTCAGGGCTTTGTCGATCGCGTAACCGATGACATAGCCGCCCAGTCCCGAAAGCGGCAGCATGGTGGCCAGAGACACATAACGGACCACCTGGCTCCACGGATTCTGGTTGCGGCCGCCGCTCATGGGTTCAACGCTTCCTCGCCAGAATTTCCGCGGCGGCGTCGGAAATCTCATTCACCAGAAAACCCATTTTCGGATGGGAAGGTTCGAAATCGCGCGGCAGATCGTAATCCGCCAGCGTTTCGCTGGTCGCGGGCCCCACCGAGGCCACCACCGTCCGCCTCAGCCCCGCGCGAACGGCGTCTTCCAGTCCCATCTCCGCGGCGATCCTGAGCAGATGCGGAACCTGGATGGACGTGGTGAACAGAACCACGTCGAAACGATCATCGCAGAGGCCGCGAACGGCCTCGCGCAGCGGCCCGGTGTCTTCGGGGAGATCCCATCGATAAACAGGAACCGGGGTCACTTCGGCGCCGCGGCGGCGCAGCCCATCGATCAGCTCCGGGTTATCGCGGCCGTATTCCTGCACCGCGATTTTCCGTTCCGGACGGCCATCGACCGCGGCCAGAACTTCCCGCCAGGTGTTCGGCTCGGGAACCACCACCGAAGCCGGCACGCCCCATTCGCGCAGCACCGCCAGCGGCTTTGATCCCCGCACGACCGTGGTGAGCCCGCCCAGCGCGGCGGCGAAGCTGCCGGCCGGGTGACGCGTCTCGATCACCTGCGCCAGCAGCCGCGTTCCCACGCCGGTCAGCAGGATCATCATCTCAAACTGGCGTGAAAAAAGGCGTTCGGCAAACGCGAACGCCTCGGAATTTTCGGCAAGCGGAACTTCGCGCATCGAAGGCGCGACAAACGGCTCCCCGCCGCGGGCCCGGATCAGCCGTTCCATCTCGCGGCCGCGGCGGCTTTCAAGCGACAGGACCCGGAGACCGTCGAACGGCATCGGTTCCAGGTTAACCGATCCTTACTGGGCGGGCTTCGGTTCGGGAGCGGTTTTGGGCTCGGTCTCCCCGCGGTGGCAGGTGTAGCAGGTCACGTGCATCTTGCCGTCGGGGAAGTTGGCGTTGATCTTCTCCGACATCTCGATCATGTGCCGCGCGATCTCCTTCTTGGGATTTTCATCGCTGGCGAAATTGCCCTGCACGTGGCAGTAGTTGCACTGCACGCCGAGGCCGGTGGTGAAAGCGCGCATGATCTGGCGGACCTGGGCGCCGTCGGTGACCTTCAACACTTTCAGGTTGGTGGGCGGCGGAGGAGCCTTCTTTTCCTTCTTGGGCGCCTCTTGCTGGGCGCACAGCGGGATCAGGAGAAACAGAGTGGTGACAAGTAGGCGCATCAGGCGACATTATACACAATCCCCGGATCCGGTGGCGGCCGGCGCGCGGGTCTCCCCGGCCGCGCTCTTCACAACTCCCGGTACGGCTCGACGTGCACCAGAACATCCTCCACCCAGCGCACGCTCGCTTTAATGCGATTCTTGACGCTTCGCGCGATCTCGTGCGATTCGCGTACGGTCAGATCCGGGTCGACTTCCAGATGAAGATCGACATGATAGCGCAACCCCGTTTTCCGTGCGAAACATTTTTCGATGCCGCAAGCGCCCGGCACCTGCATCGCCGCCGCGCGAATCTCCGCCATCTGCGCCTCGTCCGGCATGGTGTCCATCAGGTGCAGAACGGTTTCGCGCACGACGCGGAAGCCGAGGAAAATCACGATCAGGCCGATGGCGACGCCGCCGTAATGATCGGCGGCGGAAAAGTCCCCGCCTCCGAACACGGACAGCGCCACCGCGGCCAGCCCCACGGCTCCGGAAAGCATATCCACCGCGTCGTGCGAGGAGTCAGCCTTCAACCCGGAACTGCCGCTGGCGCGGCTCATCCGCACTTTGGCCGCGAACAGAATCGCTTTCACCGCCACCGATCCGGCCAGCGGCCACAGCGCAAAAGCCGCCGGCCGCCCCCGCAAGGCGCGCGTCTGCCACGCGTTCAAACTGATCGCCGTTCCCGAGGCGACCAGCACCACCCCGATGGCCAACCCCACCAGAATTTCAAAGCGCCCATGCCCGTACGGATGCTCCTTATCGGCCGGCTTGGCGGCGATCCACAAGCCGATGAAAACCATCCCCGAGGTGAAGAAATCGGCCGCCGATTCCAGGCCATCGGAAACCAGCGCGACCGACCGCGCGGCGATTCCGGCCGTGATCTTGACCGCGGCCAGCGCCGCGCTGATCAGGATGCTGAGAAGAGCTACCCGGCGGGCGAGGCGCTCGGCGGACATTCGATTCGATTGTCGCATTGCCGACGCGACTTTTCTTCCACACCGCCGGCCCCGGCGTGCGAAGCTGGAATTTGAGCGGACCCTTACCGGAGATTCTGACCGGCGATTTTGCTCCGGCCGGCCTGCGTTTTGGACCGCCACGCGCCATTCGCGTGGTCGATTGGAACATCGACCGCGGCCAGGATCTGCCCGGCATCCTTAAATTCCTGGCCGGCGCCGGCGCCGATCTGCTCCTGCTCCAGGAGGTCGACGTCAACACCAGACGCACCGGCCGCCTGAACATCGCCGAGGAGATCGCCCGCAGCCTGAAGATGAACTACGTCTGGGCCCGCGAGTTTCAGGAGCTGGCGCAGGGCGCGCCGGACGCGCCCGCCTATATCGGACAGGCCACGCTGGCCCGCTGGCCGCTTGCCAAGCCGCGCGTTCTCCGCTTCGCACATCAGTCCAGCTTCTGGGCGCCGCGCTGGTTTCTGCCGCGGACTCCTCCTTTTCAGGCCCGCTCCGGCGGGCGCATCGCCCTGATCACCGAAGGCGCCGGGCTCATCACCTATAACCTGCATCTGGAGAGCCGGCATGGCATGCCTCTTCACGTCGGCAGCGACGCGCTGCGCCTGGCCCAGATCCAGGAGATCCTCTCCGATGCCCGCCGCTATCCGCCCGGCGCGCCGCTGGTGGTCTCCGGCGATTTCAACCTCAACCCCGCCTACCCAAAACCGGCCGCCGCCATGCGCGAGGCCGGCTTCACCGGCGTCCTCGGACCCCGTCCGGAGGCGACCACCCATCTTCTGTTCGTGCGCGGCCCCGCCGTCGATTCCGCCTTCCTGCGCGGCCCGCTACAGGCCAGCGCGGCAAAAATTCACCGCGGCGTCCGCGCCTCCGATCACTTCCCGGTCAGCTTCACGCTGCTGCTGGGCTGATCCGGCAAGCCGGAGCAAAAGGGCAGGAAACCCGTTATACTCGAACCTCAGGAGAATTCCATGTCACGCCTCATGCTCGCCGCCGTCCTGGCGGCCGCCGCCTTTGCCGGCAACGAACCTAATTCTCAGCCAAACCCGTATCAAACCATTAAGGGATGGTATCACCTGCCCGAGGGACGAACCATGGGATCGACCAGCTCGGTCGCCGTCGACTCGAAAGGCCATATCTGGGTTGCCGACCGGTGCGGCAAAAATTCCTGCGCCGGCTCGGATCTGAATCCCATCTTCGAGTTCGACGAGTCCGGCAAAATGCTCAAGAACTTCGGCGCGGGGATGTTCATCTTCCCGCACGGAATGTTCATCGACAAGCACGACAACGTGTGGATCGCCGATCAACTGGGCCACATCGTGGTCGAGTTTTCCCCCGAAGGCAAAACGCTGATGACCCTCGGCCAGAAGGGCGTTCCCGGCCAGGGCGAGGATGGAATTAATCAGCCGACCTCGGTCGCTATCGCCCCAAACGGGGACATCTTCATCTCGCAGGGCCACGAGAGCCGGCGCGGCGAAGGCCCCGCCGATATTTTGAAATTTTCCAAGGACGGAAAATTCATCAAGCGCTTCGGCGGCCACGGCTCCGGGCCCGGCCAGCTCGAGATGCCGCACAGCATCAGCTTCGATACGAAAGGACGGCTGTTCGTCGCCGACCGCCAGAATAACCGCATCGAAATTTTCGATCAGGACGGCAAATACCTCGACCAGTGGACCCAGTTCGGCCGCCCGAGCGGCGTCTTCATCGACCAGCACGACGTCATCTACGTCGCCGATTCGGAGTCGCAAAGCGTGAAGCCGGATCCCAGTACGTCCAAAGGCAAGGGCCGCGGCGGCATGAACTCCGACTACGGCTGGAATCCCGGCTGGAAGCGCGGAATCCGCGTGGGCAACGCGAAAACGGGCGAGGTGACCGCGTTCATTCCCGACCCCGACGCCGAGGATCTGAACGTCCGCCATCCGGCCACCACCGGCGCTGAGGGCGTCACGGCCGATCGCCACGGCAATATCTACGGCGCCGAAGTCGGGCCGCGCGACGTAAAGAAGTACGTCAAGAAGTAGTGCGCCCCGGAAGGCCGCCGCGGCGGTTTTCCGCCTGAGATTCCGGACGGCGGGCGCGCACTACTCCAGTGGTGCTGTCGCTCGATCATGCCGTGGTGCGCCTGCTGGCGCCGCTGGCCGCCGCCCTGCTGGCCAGCGCGCTCGACGATCTGGCCGTCGACGCCGCCTGGTGCGCGGCCTGGCTGCACCGCAAGCTCCGCCCGCGCGCCAGTCTCTTCCCGCCCGGCCCGCTCCAGCTCGATTCGGCGCCGCGCCTGCGCATCGCCATCGTGGTTCCGCTGTGGCAGGAACATGAAGTGATCGGGCGCATGCTCGAACACAACGCCGCCTCCATCCGCTACCCCGGCTATCACATCTTCTGCGGCGCCTATCCCAACGACGCCCGCACCCAGGCGGCCGTGCGGAGCGCGGCGGAAAAACTCCCCCGCATCCACCTGGTGCTCTGCCCGCACGACGGCCCCACCTCCAAAGCCGACTGCCTCAACTGGATCTTCCAGCACATCGGCCTCTATGAGGAGCGCTGCCAAACCCGCTTCGACGTCATCGTCATGCACGACGCCGAGGACATCATTCATCCCGACGAGTTGCGCTGGATCAACTATTACGCCGCGCGCTACGATTTCATCCAGACGCCGGTGCTTCCGCTGGCGGCTCCGCTCCGCAACTTCACCCACGGGCTGTACTGCGACGAGTTCGCCGAGTACCACACCCGCGACATGCCGGTCCGCGCGCTGCTCGGCGGATTCGTGCCCGGCGCCGGCGTGGGAACCGGATTCCGCCGCGCCGCGCTCGAACGGCTGGCCCACGCCGCGGCGAACCACATCTTCGACCCGGAGGCGCTCACCGAGGACTACGAAAACGGCCTGCGCATGTTCCGGCTGGGATGCGCGCAGGCCTTCGTTCCGCTGGTCCGCTCCGGCCCGCGCCGCGATTTTTGCGCCACCCGCGAATTTTTTCCGCAAACCTGGTCCGCCGCGCTGCGGCAGCGCACGCGTTGGGTCACCGGCATCGCCCTGCAAGGCTGGCAGCGGCACGGATGGGGCCGCAGTCCCGGCGAGGCGTACTGGCTGTGGCGCGACCGCAAGGGGCTGATCGCCAATCCGCTCAGCGCCGCGGCCAACTTAATCTTTTTCTACGGAGCGGCCACCCGCATCTGGACCCGCGCGACCCCGCTGGCCCTGGCCTTGACCAAGCTCACGCTGGCGGCCGCCGCGCTGCGGGCCGCGGTCCGGCTGGCCGCCAGCGCGCGAATCTACGGCCCGCGGTTCGCCGCCCTTGCCCCCCTTCGCGCCGTCTACGGCAATCTGCTGAACACCACCGCCGTGCTGTGGGCCGCGGCCCGCTTCGCCCGGGCGCGCGCGCGGGGCCTCCCGCTCCAGTGGCTCAAGACGGATCACGCCTTTCCGGCGCGCGACGCCCTGCTGGAGCACAAAAGAAAGCTCGGCGAGATTCTGACCGGTTCCGGTCATCTCTCGGCCGCCGCGCTGAAGTCCGCGCTGGCCACCCAACCCGCCGGCGTCCGGCTGGGCGAGCATCTGGTCCGGCTGGGAGCTCTCGACGAAACCACGCTTTACCAGGCGCTGAGCCTGCAACAGGGGCTTCCGCTGAGCGCGCCGCGCCCCGGCGAGATTCGCCTGGAGGTCGCGCGCGCGCTGCCCGAGCACGTCTCCCGGCGGTGGCGGGTGCTGCCCTTCCGCGTCGCCGGGGGCGGCCTGGATCTGGCCACGCCCGAGATTCCATCGCCGGAGATGGCCGCGGCCCTCGGCGAATTCACCTCGCTTCAGATACGGTTCCATTTGATGCCGCCGGCGAAGTTCGAGGAGCTGGCGCGGGCGCTGCTGTGAGCGCCGCTCCCGCGTAAGCCGCGCCCGATGCGGCGGAATGCAACGCTCTGCCGGGAATGCCCCGGCCGTGTGCTTTCGCAAAACCGGCCGCCCGGCAAAGCCTACGGATTTTCGGGCAGACCCCGGGCCGCCCTGGGGAATGTGTCGCGGATCAACTGCTGCTCCAGCGGCGAGAACGTTTTCAGCTCGTCGCCGCTCAGCCGCGCCGCGCGCAGACGCGGCGAAAGAGCCCTCAGATCCTCGATTTCCTGCTGCACCGCCTGGCGACGCTCCGGCGGAAGACTCTGCAACGCCTTCAGGCGCGCGATCCGCCGCTCCCGCTGCTCCGGAGGGAGCTTGTCCAGATTGGCCAGTTGTTTCTCCACGCGCGCCCGGCGCGCCGCCGGCAGCTTGGATAAAGCCTTTTCGCGCTCCTCCGGCGGCATCTGCTCGAAGCGCTCCAACTGCTCCACCGGATTCTGCTTTCCCGGATTCGCGTTGGCCCGGTTCGGCCCGCGCGCCGGCGCGTTCTGCTTGCGCGGCGGAGGCGGAGGCGGAGGTGCGCCCGGCCGCTTCTGCGCCGCCAGCGGAGACACAGCCGCCCACACCAGCATTAACGCCGCCGCGGCGATGTCCAGGCGCATTCGCATAAAGTTTACATCGGATTGACAGGCGCGAGGATATCCAGGTCGTCCAGGGCCTTGGCCACCTGCTCGATATCCACCTGATCGGCATGTACCTGCGGGGCGCCGGCCGGATGCGGCACGGTATGCATCATCAGCCCCACCGCCAGCACCGCGCCCGCCACCCCGAGCGAGGCCAGCGGCTTCCACCACACCACCGGAGCGGCCGGCTCAAAGATCCGCCGCACCCACTGCTTCCAGGACGGCGCCGCCTGTTCCCGCGCGATCCGCGCATACAGGCGGGCATCAAAGTCCGCCGATACCTGCGGCGCCTTCCAGCCATCCAGCGCTTCCCACAACTCCATCTGCTTTTCGGCCAGCTCCCGGCAATCCGTACAGCTTTCCAGATGGCGTTCGACCTCGGCCGCCTGCACCGGATCGAGCGCGCCGGCGCAGTATTCGATCAAAACCCGCGCGCCCTCTTGTGACTGCTTCATGCAACCCATCTTTCTCCCCTCAAAACAACTACGCCATGTGCGCCAGCCGCGACCGGAGCGTTTCATAGGCCCGGAACAACAGCGACTTCACCGCCGACTGCGAACATCCCAGCGCCCTGGCGATCTGCGCGTAGTCGAGCTCCTCGTATTTATGCAGGATCACCGCCGCGCGCTGTTTTTCCGGCAGCGCCTCGATCGCCCGCCGGATTTCCTTCAGCCTTACGGCGTGCAACAGCTCCTGCTCTACCGTCGGCTGCCGGTCCGGAACCTGTCTTTCCACCCCGTCCAGCAGCTCCTCATTCAAACTTTCCTGGCTTTTCTCCTTCTTTCCGTCGCGGATCCAGTTGAGCGCCAGATGTGTGGCGATGCGGAACAGCCAGGTGGTGAACTTCGCGGTCGGCTGGTAGTTGGCGCGGCTCCGATAAATACGCAGAAAAACTTCCTGCGCCAGCTCCTCTGATACAGCCTGATTCTGAACCATCCGGTACAAAAAATGTACAACCGGCGCGCGGTGCCGCTCCAGCAGCAGCGCAAAACTGGTCTCATCCCCCCCGCGGACGCGCAGCATCAGCTCGGCGTCGCGTTCCAGGGCGGCAACTGCCTCCATATCCTTGTTAACCCCAGGATTCACGGAAGGTTGCGCCGCTTCCGCGCCCATCGTCGTCTTACTCACTCTTGAGCGACCGCTCCAGCAGATCGCGGAGCGCCTCCCGCGGGTTCTTTCCACCGTGCAGAACCGCGTGCATTTGCTGAATAATCGGCAGATCCACGCCGAATTTCACACCCAAGGCGGCGGCGGCCGAGCAGGTCTCCACTCCTTCGGCCACCATGGCCATCGATCCCACGATATCCGCCAGGCTGCGCCCCTTGGCTAACTCGATTCCCACCCTGCGGTTGCGGCTCAACTCCCCGCTGCACGTCAGCACCAGATCGCCCAGGCCGGCCAGCCCCGCCAGCGTCCGCGCCTGGCCGCCCATGGCCACCGCCAGACGCGTAATCTCCGCCAGCCCGCGCGTGATCAGCGCCGCTAAAGTGTTGTTTCCCAAACCCAAACCCTGGCAAACCCCGGCGCCGATCGCGATCACGTTCTTTAACGCCGCGCCGATCTCCACGCCAATCATATCCGAGTTCGTGTACAAACGGAAGCACGGCCCGGAAAACGCCCGCTGCACCGCCGCCGCCACCGCTTCCTCCCCCGAGGCGATTACGATGGCTGCCGGTTCGCCCCGGGCGACCTCGCGCGCAAACGTCGGCCCGGATAACACCGCGATCTTCGCCCGAAACGGTAAAACCTGCTCCATGACCTCGGAGACCCGCAGCAACGTATCCCGTTCCAGCCCCTTGGTCGCGCTGACGAAAATCATCGAGGGATCGAGATAGGGCGCCGCCGCCGAATAGACGGCGCGCGCGTGGCGCGACGGCATTACCCCCAGCACGATTTCCGCGCCCGCGGCGCCGCCCAAATCCGACGTGACCTGGACATTTTCCGGCAGCCGGAAACCGGGAAGAAAAACGTCGTTCTCGCGCGACGCCCCCAGCCGTCCGGCCAAGTCCTTCTCGAACACCCACAAACGGACCTCGTCAAAACGCGGCGCCAGCGTGATGGCCAGCGCCGTGCCCCAGCTTCCGCCACCCAAAATCGCCAGCTTCATTTGCGCGTCCAGGCGAAGACGTTTTCCTTGCCCGCGCGGAGGCGCTGAATATTGGAGCGGTGGCGGTAAACGATAAACGCTCCGGCGGCCAGCGCCGCCAGAAATACGGGAAGCGGCGGGTGATCGATCAGCCACACGCCCAGGGGAAACAGCGCCGCCCCGCTGATCGATCCGGCCGAGATGTGCCGCGTCGCCGCCACCACCGCGGCGAACACCACCAGCACCGCCGCCAGCGGCAGCGGCGCCAGATACAGAAACGCTCCGATAAAGCAGGCGACCGCCTTCCCGCCTTTAAAGCCGAGAAACACCGGATAGGCGTGACCCGCCATGACGGCAACCGCGGCCAGCGCGGTCCAGGCCGGATCACCGCCGGTGAGTTTCGCCGCGATCCAGACCGAGGCATAACCCTTGGCGATATCGAGCAGCAGCGTGAGCACCGCCGCCCGGCGCCCGGCGGCGCGCAGCACATTGGTCGCCCCAATATTGCCGCTGCCCTCCTTGCGCACGTCGCCCCCGGTGGCCAGCCGCACCAGCAGAAATCCGAAGGGGATGCCCCCGATCAGATAAGCCATCACCGCCGCGGCGAATCCGTTCATGTCAGTTGAAATTCGGCCAGCTTGGTGTACCGTCCGGCCCGTGATAAGAAGAGATAAAACGCGCTGGGGCGGATTACGCCGAACTGGATCTCCCCCAGCGAATCGATCTCGCGCCGCAGCGCGTCGAGCGGCACGCCTTCCCGGATTCGCGCCAGCGTAAGGTGCGGAGAGTAGCCCCGCTGCTCCCGCGCTACCCCCAGTTTGCAGACGGCCTCTTCGGTGGAATAGGCCAGAGCCTCCAGCGGCGCGCCGCCGCGAACGCCCGCCCAGAACACCCGCGGGCGGCGCTCATCGGGGAACCAGCCGAGCCGGCCGATTTCGATCTCAAACGCGCCCGGCGAGCCCACGCTGGCCAGCGTCCGTTTGATCTCTTCCAGCCGGTCCTCGGGCCATTCGCCGATAAACTTCGTGGTCACGTGCATGCGCTCCGGCGTGGTCCAGTGCAGTTTGGCCAGCGGCCGGAGACGGTGCAGCAGATCGGCCAGCCTGGCCTTCACTGCCGGATCAATGTCAATCGCGGTGAACAGGCGCATGGTGGAATGTGCGGCGGGCGCGGTCCCGCGCCCCCGCCGCACAACGTCTACTTCCGTTATACTAGCTCACGGTCATGCGGAGATTCGCCCTTTGTCTTGTGATCCTGGCGCCGCTGGGCGCCGCCGACTTCTGGCAGGCCAAGCCCTACACGGAATGGAGCGAGAAAAACGTCAAAAAGATGCTCCAGGATTCGCCCTGGGCCAGGCCGGTGAACGTCACCGGCGATATGGTGCCGCCGGCCGCCGGAACGGGACGGCGCGGGGCCGGCGCGCGCGGCGCCATGGGCGAAATCGGCAACCCCAATGAGATGCCCCCTGACCCGATGGGCGACGCGCCCCGCAGCGGCGTCGGCCGCGCCGCGCAGAACGCCGATCCGGACCGCGGCACCGCCCCCATCCTGACCTTCACCGTGCGGTGGGAAAGCGCGCTGCCGGTCAGGCAGGCGCGCGTGCGCGCCCGCTACGGCTCCGAAGCGGCGGCGTCGGCGGAAGCCCGCCGCATCCTCGAAACCGAGGAGAAAGACTACCTGATCACCGTTTCCGGACTTCCCCCCAATACCCTGCGCGGCGATCCGGGCCAGATCAAAGCCCAGGCGATGGCCGCCGCAGCTTTAACCGTAAAAGGGCGCGATCCCATCAAGCCGGCCGATTTCATGGTGCAGCGTCTCAACGGAGACACCATCGCGGTGTTCGCGTTTCCGCGAACCGAGCCGCTGACGCTCGGCGATAAGGAAGTCGAGTTCAGCGCCAGGTTCGCCTCCATCCCGGTGAAGCTCAAATTCACCCTGAAGAACATGGTCTTCGCCGGCAAGCTGGAGCTGTAAATACGGTTGAAGCCGCTGCCGCGATCCTTCTACGAGCGGCCCACCGTCCAGGTCGCGCGGGATCTGTTGGGAAAAATCATCGTCCATAAAGAATGTTCCGGCCGGATCGTCGAAACCGAGGCCTACCTCGGCAGCGGCGATCTGGCCGCGCACTCCGCCCGCGGCCCCACCCCGCGGAATTGCGTCATCTTCGGCCCCCCCGGCCACGCCTACGTCTATTTCATCTATGGCATGTATGAATGCCTGAACCTGATCGCCGAGCCGGCCGGCGTTGCCGGATGCGTGCTGATCCGCGCGCTGGAACCGCTGGAAGGAATCGCCCGCATGCGCCGCCGCAGACCCACGGCCCGCCGTGATGAGGATCTGGCCAAC
Organism: Terriglobia bacterium; assembly: GCA_021324615.1. Classification (GTDB taxonomy): domain Bacteria; phylum Acidobacteriota; class Terriglobia; order Bryobacterales; family Bryobacteraceae; genus Palsa-187. The sequence goes on from JAJPIT010000080.1 coordinate 68,174, forward strand.
GGTCCCGGCAAGCTCACCCGGGCCCTGGGCATCGGCCTGAAACACAACGGCGCCGACCTTACTTGCGGGCCGATTCAAGTTTTCGCCGATGAGAACCAGCCGGCCTTCGACATCGGCGTTTCGCCGCGCATCGGCATCACCAAATCGGCCGATCTTCCGCTGCGCTTTTTCATCGAAGGAAGCCGCTTCGTCAGCCGCCGCCGGCCGGCGATCCCCGGCCGTGCGTGGTGAACCGCGATCGACCCGCTACAATCAAGTGAGTGGAAAAACACCGCATGTGCCCGCAGTGCCGGGCCTTCATTTCCGCCGGCGATCGCGTCTGCCCTTATTGCAACACCGAAGTGGCGCCCCGGCCCGTTTACCGCCGGGCGTCCGAAGGCGGCTGGGGCGGGCTGGCGCCACACGCGCGGTTCCTGACCATCCTGCTGGTCCTGATCAACACCGGCTTATATCTCGCCACCGTGGTGGCCAGCATGCGCGCCGGCGGCGGCGCGATGGATGTCGATGGCCAGGTCCTGGTGAATTTCGGCGCCAAATACGCCCCCGAGATCGCCCAGGGCCAGTGGTGGAGGCTGATCACCGCCGGCTTTCTCCACGGCGGAATCCTGCACATTCTCATGAACATGTGGGTGCTCTTCGACCTCGGCGCGCAAGTGGAGGATTCCTTCGGCGGCGCGCGGTTCCTGCTGATCTATCTGATTTCCAACATCACCGGCTTCACCACCAGCCTCTTTCTTCTGCCCGGCCTGTCGATCGGCGCCTCGGCCGCGATCTTCGGATTGATCGGCGCGATGATCGCCCTGGGAGTGCGCGAACGCGGAACGCGCGGCTCGGCCATTCGCAATTTTTATATGCGCTGGGCCATTTACGGCCTGGCGCTCAGCCTGATTCCGGGCACCGACTGGGCGGCGCACCTGGGGGGAATCGCCGGCGGATTTCTCGTCGGCCTGATCGCCGGCACGCCCGGATTCTCTCCGGCCCTGGAGCGCTTCTGGCAGATCGCCGCGGCCGCGGCGGTGGCCGTCACCGGACTCGCCTTCTTCGACATGGCCGTGAATTTGTTCCAGACCGCCAGGTAACCCCCTCCGCTACCGCACCACCACCTTCGCCAGGCCGGCGTTGCCGGCCACATCGAAGACGCGGATCACAATCAGATGCTCCCCCGGGGGGAGATCCCGGATGCGGACGTGGAATCGCTCGCGCTCGGAATCGGTTACGCCGTCTTCCGCTTCGACGGGCTGCCATGGCCCGGCGTCGGCCGAATATTCGCAGCGCCGCAGCTGGCCTCCGCGGTCTTCCGCCTCCACGTCGATCGCCACACCGCTCGCATCGCGGCGCGGCGGCGAGGCGGTCACGCGGGGCGGCGTGTTGTCGATCCATACCGGCGCGCTCACCAGCTCCGTTTCCCGCGCCAGATCCGCCGGATTGGAGGGCCGGTCCGAGGCGGTCACCTTAAAGAAGTAGCGGCCGTCGGCGAGGACGTCGCCGTCAAGCAGATAGGTGTTCTCGGCCAGGTTGGCGCGCAGCAGGATCCAGTCGCGCTCGCCCTCGCCGCGGACATAAAGGTTATAAATCAACCGGTCGCCGTCGGGATCCTCCGCCTGCCAGGAGATCTGAACCTTCTGCGGCTCGCCCCGCCCCAGCACGCGCGGCGCGGCGGGGCCGTCGCCGGAATCGCTGGCCGTGACCGAATAACTGGCGTTCGCGTTGGCCGCCTGCGCCGCCACCGTCGACACATTCATGCCGCGCACCACCGGCGGCGTGTTCTGCGGAAGATAGGCGACGCTCACTTCCTCGAGGAAAGCGCTGGCCGAGTCCAACTCGGCGCGCCACTGGATATAGCGGGCGTTGGGGCTGCTGATCCGGGAATGATCCGCGCTGGCGATCGGCGGCGACCAGTCGCTCCAGGTCGAATCGGGCCGCGCCGAATTTCCGGTGCGCGTCTTCAACGACACTCCTTCGCCGCGCCAGGTGATCCGTCCCCAGCGCGCCACTGTTCCGCAGTCGTGCACCGGCGATTCGAACCACCCTCCCGCCGAAGGCGCGCCGCCCAGCCGCAAAAGCTTCCCCAGCTCGCCCGTGGCGGCGATCAAGCCGGCCCGGGACTCCAGCAGACGCGTGGCGTCGCCTTGATTGGCCTGCGCCACCAGCATCGTCCGGCGGTCGGGATCCAGCCGGTAAATGCGCCCCTCGGCGTCGGTGATGAACAACAGCCCCGATCCGGACACAAGCAGATCGTAGGCGTTTTCTTCCTTCGAACTCCACAGCGTCTCGACCGTGTTATCGGCGTGGATTTTATAGATCGCCGACTTCTCCACCCCCGTGGTTTCGGCCGGAGCGGCCGCGACGGCGGGGGCCGGCGCCGGCGCGGCGGGCTTCGGAGCTTCAGCTTTCGGCGCGGGATTCCATCCGCCCTGCTGCGAATCGGTCACCGTGATGCTGACCGGCGGCGCGGTAAACGCCGGCGTATTCGCCGCAGACGCCGCTCCAATCGCGGCCACGCGCCGCGAAATGCTGCCGCCCAGCGCGGCCGCGTAAATCGAACCGTCGGGAGCGGCAACGATGGCCCGGATCTCGGGAAGATTCGCGTTGTATAAAACAAACGCCTTGCCCGGGGCGTTCAGGCGATAAATAATGCCGTTCGGCTCGCTGCCCGCCACCAGCCGGCCTTCGCCGTCGATGGCCAGCGCCGTCACGTGCGACTGGCCCGTTTCGTAGTAAACGCTCCCCTGGCCCGCCGCGGTGATGCGAAAAATCTCGCCCGGATCCCCGGTGCCCGCAAACAGCGATCCGTCCGGCGCCAGCTTCAGCGCCCAGATGTAGCGCGCCCGCGGCGCGAAATATTCCGTCGCCCGGCCGTTCTCGATGCGATAAATTTTTCCATCCGGCGACGTGGCGGCGTAAACCACGCCTTTCCCATCCACCGCGACGGCGAAAATTTCGGGCTGATCGGCGGTCCAGACCAGGGAACTTTTGCCGCCGGGATCGATGCGATAGAGACGCCCGCGATTGCCCGTGCCCGCATACAGCGACCCGTCGGGCGCCTGCGCGACGCTCCAGATCTCCGGCTGGTCCGAGGTAAACAGCGTCTCCATCTTGGGACCCGCCACCAGACGGCCGTCGCGCGTAAGCGAAAGCCCGCCCAGAGTGCCGCGCAAAAAATCCTGATAGCCGGCCAGCTCCCAGGTCGTCGTGGTCGCCGCAAACGCCGGCGCGATCAGCAGCAGCGCGGCAAAGCTTCGCCTCACTCCTTCACCTCGATCTGCGCCGTCTTGTTGCCGGTCACCACGCCCGCGCCCATCGGAATCTCGATCTCTTCGATCTGCGAGCCGCGCCAGCTCAGCGCGTTGGTCCCGCTCCACGGGGCCTTCATCAGAATCAGGGCCAGCGAGGGCGGCGCGTCCGCCAGATCGCGCCCATCCACGCCATAGGCTCCCTCGGCGCGCCAGATGCGGAGCCACGCGCTGGTATTGCTCTTCTGCTTCTTCAAAAAATCGAGCACCTGCGCCGCCGAATGCGCCGCGGTTCCCGCCGCCTGCAACTCCATCAAGTTCGCGAACGCCGCGTCGGACGCCGTAACATAAATCGTGCCGCGCGGGGCCCCGGCCGGTATCCGATAATGCACGATCTTCGAGCTTTCCACTCCGTTTTCGCCGGTGAATCCGACGGCGATTTCCACCTCGCTTCCCGGACGCGCCGATCGGGGCAGCGAAAGATCGCTGATTTGGAACTGGTTGCGGCGGTCCACCGCGGTCACCTCGACCGAGACGCGCCGCAGCGTGAGCGCGTCAAAGCCGCTGCTCATCGCATAGGCGAGCGGCGCGCCCACTCCCATGGCCGCCATTGCCGCCACCGCCACGTCGCCCGAGTAAGCATTCGCAATGGTCACGCTGGAGCCGTCGAAATCGAGCCGGCCGTGCACCGCGTAGGTGGCCGCGCCCACGGCGCGCTCGGTCTCGTCGATGGCCGAAAAAACCGCCATCTGCGCGATCAGCGGCGTCATCACCCGATTCCGCACCATCCGCATGTGATACACGTTCGAGCCCACCCGCAGATCCAGCGGCACCATCGGCGCGCGCCGGCCGAGAATCCCCGAAACCGCGTTGTTGCGGTCCTCGGTGATCGCTCCCATCCACTCCCGCGCCGCGGAAATCTTGAAGGACGAGGAGAGATTCGGCAGCAAGGCCAGAACTTCGCTGCGCGCAAAGGGAAGCTCCGTCGGACCAGCCGCGAGAAAACGATGGCCAAACGCGTATATCCGATCGCCGTCGATCGCCGTAACCGTGCCGTCGGCGCCCGCCGACATATCGCCCGAAAGAAGCTGGACGCTGATCATCGATCCCGGTTCCAGCGAGGACGGATCGCCGAACTTCTCCGGCGGATCGCCGCCGCCGGAAACACCCTGCCGCGGATCCAAACCCAGCGCCTTCCACTGCGGGCCGAAGTGCTCCAGCGCCTCGGCCGTGAACCCGGCAAAGGATACCGGCGTCGCCAGCTCCTTCAGCCGCGCGTTTCCGGCAGCGATTTCGCGCCGCGCCCCGCCGCGCTCCGGATCCACCCGCAGCATCTCTTCAATGGGACGAATGCCGCAGATCGGCTCCTTCGCCAGTGGAAATCCCAAGGCGACCGCGCCGGCCAGCTTGCCGTCGATATAAACCGGCGATCCGCTCATTCCCTGCATCACGCCGGTCTCCTCGAGCGGCCCGCCTTTCAGGCGCGCCAGAATCACCGATTCGCGCGGGCCGACATTTTCAAGAACGCCAAGAATTTCCACCTGAAATTCCTCGACGCGCGCGCCGGAAAATACAGTCCGCCCGACGCCATGCTGGCCCGGCCGGATGTCTTTTAAAGGAAAAATGGCGGGCGCGGCCTGCGCCGCCCACGCGGCGAGCAAGAGAGCCGAAAGGCGGGAGAACACCTTTTCATTGTAGGCTCAGTCTTCTTACTTCATTTTGTACGTGCCGTCCGGCAATTTTTCGCGGTGCGCCGCGTGGCAGCCCTGGCACGTTCCGCCGATGGTTTTCAGCTCGGCCGAAGCTTTATCCCAGTCGCCCGCCTTGGCCGCTTCGGCCAACGCCTTCGACGATTTTTCGGCGGTGCTGGCGAAATCGATGCCGTCCTGCATCTTGTGTTCTTCAAAATGCGACCGCACCACCGGGAAAACGGACGCGAGCTTTTCCGCCGCATTCGCCGTCGCCGTCGCGTCTTTGGCCTCCACGCTCTTGCGCAAGCTGCCGAAGCTCGACCCGGCCGTCTTCATCGCCTGGCGCAGCGCCGCGTGATCTTGCGCGAAAGCGAGCGCCGCCAAAAACGAAACCGCTAGGAGTCTTTTCATCAGCATCGAAAATATCGAATCCGGCGCGCCCCGTCAAGGTCGGATTCTTGATACAACTTTGGAGATGGCGCCGCGCCGGATTCGAAAATGAAAAAGTTCTCCGGCCTCCGCTTCGCCTGCCGGCGCGGATGCACCCGCTGCTGCGATCAGGCGGGCTACGTCTATTTGACTGAGGACGACGTGAAGCGGGCCGCGCAATTCACGGGCATGGAAGCGGCGGCGTTCGAAAAGAAATACGTCTATCGCACACCCCATCAGCGGCGCTTGCGCAAGCCGCGCGGCAAGCAGTGCCCGTTTCTGGAGCCCGCCGGCTGCGCGATTCATCCCGCCAAGCCGACGCAGTGCCGCACCTTTCCCTTCTGGCCGGAACTGGTCGAAAACCGAGCGGCATGGAACAAAGCGGCGCGGCTCTGCCCCGGCATCGGCAAAGGCCCGCTGATCCAGATCGGCCAAGCCATGGAAATCGCCGAGCAGCAGCGCCGCGCCTATCCCGAGATGTATAAGTGACACGCCGCCTCTTGCGCGGAATGCAAAATCTGCGCGCCCCCCGCCCGGCGCCGCCTCTGGATTCAGGCGGCTCCGGCGGTCATCGGCGTGCAGCTTGAGGATGAAATGGCCTTTTCGCGAAAAACCTTGGCCGCCGCGGCCCTGATCGCGGCGATCGCCGCCGCCGGCGCCTGGACGGCGAATCGTTGGGCGGCGTCGGCTCTGCAACGCGCCATTCGCCGCCGCCTGAGCCCTCAGGTGCAGATCCAAAGCCTTCACATTCGGGTCTTTCCCTCCATTCGAATTGAAGCCGGCCAGATCGCCGCACCCGCCCGGCACATCTCGATTCAACGCGTAACCGCCGAAACCGGCTGGATAGCCGCCTTTGCGGGCCACCTCCGGCAGCTCCGGCTGGAAGGATTGCGAGTCACCATTCCGCCCCGCGGCCGCGCCGCCGGCCTCCATCCCGGCCCAGCGCCGCGCGGGCGCCGTATCACCGTGGATCGCCTGACCGCCGATGACGCCATCCTCGAAATTATGCCGAAACAGCCCGGCAAACCGCCCCTCGAATTCGATCTGTACCGTCTGACGATTCACGGCGCGGGCGCGGACCAGGCGATGTCTTTCGAAACCGTCCTTAAGAACGCGCGGCCGCCCGGCGAAATTCACAGCAGCGGCAGGTTCGGCCCGTGGAACTTCCAGGAGCCCGCCGCCACGCCCGTTTCCGGCTCCTACCTCTTCCGCGGCGCCGATTTGAGCGTCTTCAAGGGAATCGCCGGCACGCTTTCCTCAAGCGGCGACTATCATGGCACGCTCGACCACATCGAAGTCGACGGCTCCAGCGATACGCCCGATTTTACGGTGCTCGCCGGCGGGCATCCCGTCGATCTGGCCTGCCGGTTTCACGCCATCGTAGACGGCACCGACGGTAATACCTATCTCCAACCGGTGTCCGGCCGCTTCGGCGCGACCACCGTGCTGGCGCGCGGCAAAATCGTGCGCCAGGAGGCGATCCCCGGCCGTCTGGTGGCGCTGGACGCAACCGTCGACGATGGAAGGCTGGAAGACATCCTGCGCCTGGTGCTGAAGCCGGCCGCGGTGATGACCGGCGCCGTGAGCTTCCAGACCACGATCATCATCCCGCCGGAGGACGTCGATGTGACGCAAAAACTGCAACTGGACGGAGCCTTCACCGTCGCCCAAGCGCGCTTTTCCCGGCTCAACGTGCAGGAAAAAGTGAACGAGCTGAGCCACCGCGCCCGCGGCCAGCCGGAGATGGGCGACAGCGGCGAGGTCGCGTCGAACTTTCGCGGGCGATTCCAGCTCAACCGCGGCGTGATGACCTTCACCGCTCTGGACTTCGAAGTTCCCGGCGTCCGCGTCAGCTTGAGCGGAACCTATGGTCTTCTGACCGAACGCCTGGACCTGAGCGGCCGCGCCGCCTTGCAGGCCAAGTTATCGCAAACCACCACCGGCTGGAAATCCGCGCTGCTCAAATTCCTCGATCCGTTCTTTGAAAGGAACGGCGCCGGAGCCGTCATCCCCATTCACATCGGCGGAACCTCGCGCTCCCCGCATTTCGGGCTGAAAGGCGGATAGCGCAACAACTGCCGCAACGCCGCGGGATTGGCGTTGGCCACCGCCATGGCGATCTCGCTGGCGCGGTCGTCCAGCTCGAAGGCCGGCGCAACCTGATGAATTAATCCCCAGGCCAGCGCCTCCGGCGCCGAAAACACGCGGCCGGTGACCGCCAGTTCGGTGGCGCGGCGCCGCCCCACGGCACGCGCCACCGCGGCGAAGGCGCCCTCCCCCGATTTGCCTTCGCGGATCGCCGTCAGGCCGAAGCTGGTCCCCTGCGCCGCGATCGCCACATGTGCGTTGGCCACCAGCGCAAGCCCTCCGGAAATGGCGACACCCTGCACGGCCGCGATGATCGGCTTGCCCACGCCGCCGCCGATGGAAAACAGCGCGTCGTCTTCCGGCTCGGCCGCGGCGCAGAACACCGGACCGTCGGCTTCGAGCAGAATCGCCCCAACCGCCGGATCGCCGTCCGCGTTCCGGATTTCCCGCAGCAGCTCGCGGCAGGCCGGCGCATCCAGCATATTGCGCTTTTCCGGCGCGGCCAGCGCGATGCGGCACAACCGGCCATCCTGCTCGATCCGCAGCGTCACAAGGTTTCTATCGCCAGATGCCGGCGATTTCCATAGGCCACGGCCGCCTCCAGCGCGAACGACAGCACGCGCCGCGTCTCAAGCGGATCGAGAATCGCATCGACGTGGCCGCGCGCGGCGGCGTAGCGGGCGTCCAGCCAGCGCTCATAATCGGCGCGCGTCTGCTCGATGCGCTGCTCCAGCTCCTCCGGGACCGGCTGGCCGTTCTCCTTGTACCGCGCCAGCTCCGGCCCGTGGACGGCCTGCACCGCGGCATCGCCTTCCATCACCCCGATGCGCGCCGTCGGCCAGGCGAAGGTGAAGTTCGGATCGAAGCCCTGGCCCGCCATGGCGTAATATCCCGCCCCGCTGGCGTGATTGAGCGTCAAAACAATTTTCGGAACCGTCGCGCAGGCCATCGATTCGACCATCTCCGCGCCCGCCCGGATGATGCCTTCGCTTTCGGCTTCCGCGCCCACCATGAACCCGGAAACATCCTGCAAATACAGCAGCGGAACGCCGTGCCGCTCGGCGTTTTCGACAAAATAGGCCACCTTGCGCGCCGATTCGGTATAAACGATCCCGCCAATCCGGGGCCCGCCGGCGGTCTTCAAAAATCCGCGGCGGTTGGCGATCACCCCAAGATTGCGCCCGTGCAGCCGCGCGTGTGCGCACAGCATCTCCGGCGCATGCTCCGGCTGGAATTCGAGATAATCCGAGCCGTCCACGATCCGCGCGATCACTTCCTCCACGTTGTAGGGCAGCCGGTGATCGGAGGGCAGCAGATCGTAGAGACCCTCGGCCGGCTTGGCCGGCGGGCTGCCCCGCGGGGTCTCGGCCGGCGCCGGCAGCTCCCGCGCCAACTGCCGGATCAGCTCCAGGCAGGCCGCATCGTCTTTGGCCGAATAGTGCGCCACGCCGCTGGTCCGCGTATGCAGGCTGGCCCCCCCGAGCGACTCCGCGTCCACCACCTGCCCCACCGCGCCCTTCACCAGATTCGGCCCGCCCAGCCCCATGAAGCTGGTCTTTTCCACCATGATGATCACGTCGGAAAGCGCCGGCAGATACGCGCCGCCGGCGATGCACATGCCCATCACCGCCGCGATCTGCGGGATCTTCAGCTTCCTCCGCATCAGCGAGTTGTAATAGAAAATCCGCGCCGCCCCATACTGGCCGGGAAAAATTCCGTCCTGATAGGGCAGATTCACGCCGGCCGAATCGACCAGGTAAACGATCGGCAGGCGGTTGCGCATGGCGATCTCCTGCGCGCGCAGAATCTTGTGAATCGTCTCCGGCCACCACGCTCCGGCCTTCACCGTGGCGTCGTTGGCGACGATCACCGAGGGCCGCCCTTCGATGCGCCCCACGCCGGTAATCACGCCGGCCGCCGGCGCCTGGCCCTCGTAGCGGTCGTAGGCGATCAATAAACCAATTTCCAGCAGCGATGTTCCCGGATCGATGAGCTTCTGCACGCGCTCCCGCGCGGTAAGCTTGCCTTCCCGGTGCTGTTTGTCAATCTTGCCGGCGCCGCCGCCGCTCCGGAGCCGGTCTTCAAGGTCCTGAAGCGAGGCGACCAGCGCGCGCATGTGGTCGGCGGGCGTTTGGGTCACTAACAATTATGTTAGCGGTGATCCGCCCGCGCCATCAACGCGCGCCGCCCGCGATCGCCCCGACGATCAGGAACGGCTCGCGTCCCTCGGCCACCGCCGCCGGCAGCGGCGCCTCCGGCGGTTCGTGCGAAAGATCCTGGGAACAGGCGAAAAACCGCACAAACGGGCGCCGCCGCAGCGTGACGTGATCGCGAATGGCGCCGCATAACACCGGATATTGCCGCTCCAGCGCATCCAGAATCGAGCGCTGCGTCACCGGCCCGGCGACCTCCACCACAACCTCGCCCGAAACCCGCGCCAGCGTCCGCAAATGCGCGGGAAGCACCACCCGGATCATGCCAGCGTCTGCACTTCCACCGAAAGAACCGCGGGAAGATCCCGCACAATCGGCGACCACGTCTCGCCCCCATCCGGCGAGGCGTAAATTTGTCCGCCCGTCGTGCCGAAATACACGCCGCAGGAATCGAGCGAATCGACCGCCATCGCGTCGCGCAACACGTTCACATAGCAATCGCGCTGCGGAAGGCCCTTGCTCAACGGCTCCCACTCGCCGCCGCCGGTCCTGCTGCGGTAGACCTGAAGTTTTCCGCCGGGCGGAAAGTGTTGCGAGTCGCTCTTGATCGGCACCACGAAAACGGTTTCCGGCTCGTGCGCATGAACGTCGATCACAAAGCCGAATCCTCTTAGATCGAAGACGCGCGTCTTGCCTTCTTGATCGGGATAGACCGCCTGATCCCCCGGCAGATTGCCGCTGATGTCGCGCCACTGCTCGCCCGCATTGTCGCTGCGCAGAACGTTCCAGTGCTTCTGCATGAACAGCACTTCCGGGCGCGAAGCATGCAGCGCCATGTGATGAATGCAGTGGCCGATCTCCGCGGTGGGATCGGGCAAAAACGGCGAATAAAGCCCTTTGGTGATCGGTTTCCAGCTCTGGCCGCCATCGTCGGTGCGGAAGGCGCCCGCCGCCGAAATCGCGGCGTAGATCCGCGCCGGATTCTTCGGATCGACAAGGATGGTGTGCAGGCACATCCCGCCCGCGCCGGGCTGCCATTTGTTTCCAGTGCTGTGCCGGCGCAAGCCCGGCATCTCCTGCCAACTCTTGCCCCCGTCGGTGGTGCGGAAAATCGCCGCGTCCTCCACGCCCGCGTAGACCGTATCGGGATCCGCCAGCGACGGCTCCAGATGCCAGACGCGCTTGAACTCCCAGGGATGCGGCGTGCCGTCGTACCACTGATGGGTTCCCGTCTCGCCCTCGTAGGCGAACTTGTTGCCCACGGGCTCCCATGTTTTTCCGCCATCGTCGGAACGCTGCAGCAGTTGCCCGAACCATCCCGTCGATTGCGAGGCGTAGATCCGGTTTGGATCGGCCGGTGATCCTTTCATGTGATAAATCTCCCAGCCGGCGAAAAACGGCCCTTGGATCGTCCAATCCTTGCGTTTGCCGTCGGCCTCCAGCACGAACGCCCCTTTTCGGGTGCCGGCCAACACTCGCACTTTGCTCATATATTCTCCCGTTCCTGGATTTCCTGGTTCTGCTTCCCAAGTGAAGACGGCCGAGCCCCCGCGGATTCGACAATCGCCCGAGAAATTCTTTTTGCACGCTAACAGGCTGGACCAGCCCGGCGCAACCTGAGCCGGCCGCCGCCATTCAGCGGCTCAGCGATTCGATCTCTTCCGCCAGCTCCCGCCGCGCCGCCTCCAGCGCCGCCGGGTCGCGGGTCCAGTTCCGCCAATCCGGCGCGATCCTTCGCGCGCGCTCCAACGCCCAATCGCCCGCGCCGCGCTTCTTCAGAATTTCGACGTATTCGTAATCCTGAATCCCCTGCCGGACCTGCTTCAGCCGCATCGACGCCACCACGCCCGGAACACCGATCTTCGATCCCGGATAGACCAAAACTCCTTCGCCCGGATAATTATTCGCGCTGAAAACGCCCGCATTGTTCACCTGATTCCACGGATCGTCATTCCAGCGGTCAATCCGCCAGTACAGCAGCCCGGTCAAGCCCAGCGTCTGGCTGAGAAATCCCGCTTGCAGCCGCACATCGATCGGATCGAAATCGATGGTCCATTTCGGCGAATATCCATCCTGCACCAGGGTGTTGTACGACCAGATCTCGGCGCCGTGCGCGCGCGCCTCCGCGATTCGCTCCCGCGCGCCGTCGTACATTTTGGGAAGCACCACCCAGATATCCACCGCGCCGAACAGCTCAGGCGCCGGCGTCATCACCATCAGGTTCTTGATCCCGGCGGCGTGCATGTTGGCGCCCCAGACAACGATATCGTCATATAAATTACGGCAGGCGTCGATCTCATCGGCGGTGTAATTGACCACCAGAAGGGACTTGTCATGCGGCGCTTTCGCCTTGCGGAACTCCGCGGCCGAGGGAGGCTGCTTCATGGTGCAGTGCCCGTTCTCGGCACCGCTCCACAGCCCGGTAGTCGTCAGGTTGAGGCCGAATTTGCGAATCAACATCGGCTCCTGGCGCGGCTCCACCGTTTGCGGCATCACTTTGTGCCGCAGCAGTTCCTCTACCCCAGCTTCATCCAGCGGATTCCAGGCTTGAAACAGGCTTTTCAGAGTGGGCGCAAGAGGCAACGCGAAGTTCCAGACCCTCAGCTTCACTGGAACGGAAACGGCGCCCTGGTCCGAGGAAATTTGGATCGAGCCCGAATAAGCTCCCGCCGCCGCGTCCTCCGGAACGTAGAGGTCCACCCAGACCGGCTGATTCTTTTTCGCCTCCACGCGAAACGGATCTTTGTACGGGATCAGCGGATCGGGATACCAGCCCGGCCCGTGCGAGGAGTTCGATCCATGCCAGTTCGGGCTGGCGCGATCGACATAGACGTAATGTTCAATATAAAGACGGAAGTTGCCAGCCGCGATGGCGTGACCGCCCGCCTTGAGCTCGGACGCCGCCAGCCGGACATTGGTCAATCCGCCGGCGGGCGCCTGCATCACGATCTCAAAGGCCGCATATTCCCGCCGCGCCGCCGCTAATTCCGCCTGCGTTGCCGCGCCGGGTTTATCCATCGGGCCGGTTCGATCCAGACTCGAAGTGACCCAAACGGGAAACGCCGCCGACGGAACGCCCAACAGGAGGGCCAGAAACAGGCCGGCAATCACGCAAGACTGCCGGCACGCGGCTGGCCATTTCCGGGCAAGGCTGACGGCGATGGATTTAAAGACCCGGAAATACAAACAAGGAAGGCATGACGATTCTCTGGTTGAGGAAATCCCTTCCCCTCCTTCCCGCCGTCTTCCCCGCCCCGGTGAAGTGCCTCCCCGATTGAGGATTACTGCCCCAGCTCCCTCAATAGCGGACCGGCGTCGTAGAGCTTCTTCAGCGACTCCGTCATCGCCGCGGTGTGCACCGCCACCGCGCGGTTGCTCTCGATATCGTAAACGTAATCGCCCACCAGCGATTCGATATTGCCGTCAAAAATCAATCCCACGATCTCGCCCTTGCCATTGATCACCGGCGAGCCGGAGTTGCCGCCGATAATATCGTCGGTACAGACGAAATTGAACGGCGTGGCGAGATCCAGCTTGGACAGTCCTTCGGCGAAGCGCGGCGGAAGATCGAAGGGGTGCTGGTGGTTGAAACCGGCGGACCGGTCGTACAGCCCGAAAAACGTGGTCTGGGGCGGCGCTTCCGTGCCGTTGTAGGGATAGCCCTTGACGGTTCCGTAGGACAGGCGCAGCGTAAACGTCGCGTCCGGATACGTGCTGCGGCCGTACACCGCGAAACGCGCGCGCCCGAGCTGCTCGCCGCCGCGCTGCTCGACGCTCTCCACGTTATCCTGCATCCATTTGATGTATTCGCGGCGCAGCGGATCAAGCTGGCGGGCCAGCACGATCATCGGATCGGTGGACGCCTTCACCGCCGCCTCCCCGCCCTCGACCAGTTTCTTGCGCGCCTCCGGATTTTCCAGCGATGTTCCGTTCACCAGCGCCGCCGCGGCCTGCTCGGGCGATCTCCCGCCGAGCACGATCTTCAGGAACGCGTCATCCGGTCCCATCTCCTTCAAATCGAGCCGCAAGGCGCCGGCGATGCGCGCAATTTCCATGTCCTTATAAACCGGCGCCGGCGAAAACAGATCGAAGCGCAGCGACTCCAGTTGCGAATCGTGATAGCCCGGCAGCCGCTGCCCGTCCGGCTTCTTGATTTCGGCCACGTATTGAACGATGGTCATGGCGATGCCCGCCAGCCGCGAATCCAGACCATGGAAAAAGCGCTCCTTGATGCGCGTCCGGGCCTTGCGTTCGGCCGCGGCGATCTCATCCCAGGCATTGCCGTACTTCGCTTTCAAATCGGGATTGGCGTCCACCGCCGCCTTGAATTTCTCTTCCTGCTCCCGCTTGGTCTGCATGATGCGGGGATTCCGCAATCCGCTCAGCATCCCTTCCATCGCCTTCTCGCTGTTGGAATAGTCGAAAATGTCGGTCTCCGCCTCCTGCGCGCGCGCCGGGCTGGCCGCCGAAAACGCCCGCAAAGTGGCGATGCGGCTCCCCAGCAAGGTCAAATAATCCGGCAGCACCTCATCGCGCTGAAATTCAAGCTGCGCCAGCGTATCCAGGCGCGAGGTCGAGCCGGGATTGCCGGACACAAACACCAGCTCGTTTTCCCGGGCGCCTTCCGGGTTCCACTTCAAATAATCCGGCGTGTCGATCGGCTTGCCGTTTTCGTAGACGCGAAACAGCGCCATATCCAGGCAGTAGCGCGGATAGGTAAAATTATCCGGATCGCCGCCGAAGTACGCCGCCTGCTCCTCCGGCGCGAAGACGATCCGCACATCGGTGTACTTTTTGTACCGGTAGAGCCAGTATTCGCCGCCCTGATAGAGCGTGATCACGTCGCTGCGCAATCCCGTCTTCTCTGTGCTCTCCCGTTCGATCTGGGCGATGATCCTCCGCCGCGCGTCGAACTGCTGCTCCGGCGTTTTCGCCGCCTGCACGGCCGCCTGGACCCGCTGCGTCACGTCCTCGGTCGACATCAGAACATTGACCTCCAGATCCGGCGACTTCATCTCCTCGGCCTGCGTGCGCGCGTAGAATCCATCGCGGATATAGTTGTGCTCCGGCGTCGAATTTTTTTGCAACTGCCCGCGCGCGACGTGATGATTGGTCAGCAGCAGCCCGTGCGGGCTGACAAAGGATCCCGAGCCTCCGTCGTTCAAGCGGACCGATGCCCGGCGCACGTGATCAAGCCACTCCTGGGTCAGCGTGTAGTGGTATTTTTCTTGAATCTGGCGGGTCGGAGGATGATCAAAGGTCCACATCCCTTCGTCGGCGGGAACCGGCGCGGCGAAGGCGGCCGCCAATACAGCCAGGGCGATCCAGTGCTTCATGACTTCATTCCAACATAAAGCCGGCGGCGTAGTCCGGCTGACTGCCCCCGCCGGAATCCGCTAATTTGGACTGGTGGACGGAGTCATCGTTGTCGATAAGCCGCTCGGCTGGACGTCGCATGACGTGGTGAATAAGATGCGCCGCATCGCCGGGACGCGAAAAGTGGGGCATCTGGGAACGCTCGATCCGGGCGCGACGGGCGTTCTGCCTGTGGTGATCGGCCGCGCCACGCGCCTGGCGCAATTTTACACGCGAAACGACAAGGTATACGAAGGCGTGATCCGCTTCGGATTTTCGACCCGCACCTACGATGCCGCGGGCGAACCAACTTCACCGGAAACACCGGTCGCGCTCAATCGCGACATCGTCGAGGCGGCGCTCAGCAGGTTTCGCGGCGAGTTTGCGCAGACGCCGCCGCCGGTTTCCGCGAAAAAGATCGCCGGTAAACCCGCCTATGAGCTCGCCCGAAACAATCAACCCGTGCAGCTGAAGCCGGTGGCGGTGGAGGTCTACTCTCTCGATCTGCTGCGCGTCGAAGGCAGCGAGGCCGAGGTGCGCGTCCACTGCTCGGCGGGAACCTATCTGCGCGGCATCGCGCACGAAGCGGGCCAGATCCTGGGATGCGGCGCGCATCTGAAAACCCTGCGGCGTACCGCCTCCGGCGATTTCAAAATCGAAGCGGCGCGGACCCTGGAGGAACTGTCCGCGCTGGCCACCGCCGGAAGGCTGCACGAGGCGCTGATCCCCGCCGCCCAGCTTTTGCCCGAATTTCCGGTGGAAACGGTCGATTCCATCACCGCCGGCCAGATCCGCAACGGCCGCGACTTCCGCGTCTCGCCCTTTCACGCCCGCCGCGGCTCGCGCTACGTGAAAGCCGTCACGCCGCAAGGCGAGCTGATCGCCATCGGCGAGGCCCGTTTACCGCATCTTTGTCACCCGGTGCTGGTTTTATAAATAGACGGTTCGGGTATGCGAATTCGGGTATCCTAATATGACAGTGGTGAAATTCCTGCTTTGCGCCGGCCTCTGCCTGTTCCTCAGCGGATGGGCTCCGGCGCAGCAGTCCACGCCGCAGGAAAAAAAGCCCGACGCCTTCTTCTCCGGCACGGTGACCGAGAGCACGCCCGAGCGGATTTCGGTTTCCCGCCGCATCTCCGGCAGGCAGGAAAAGCGCACCTTCCGCGTCACCCCGGAGACCAGGATCGAAGGCAAGCTCCAGGCCAGGGTCCGGGTGACGGTGCAGTACATCACCGCCGAAGACGGCTCCAGCACCGCCACGCGGATCGTGGTCCACAGCGCGGCGCCGAAAAAATGAAGGCCGGCGTCTACTCCGGCGGCGGATCCCCGCTACGCCCCCTTTTCTTCGCCACCCACCCCTGCTTCACCACCTGCCGGCCGCGTCCCAGCGCGAGCGCCCCGTCCGGCACTGCCTCAGTGATGACGCTGCCGGCGCCCACATAGCTGGCCTCGCCGATCCTCACCGGAGCGACCAGTGTCGCATTGCTCCCGATGAAGGCGCCATCGCCGATCTCGGTCTGGTGCTTGCGCTCCCCGTCATAGTTGCAGGTGATCGTCCCCGCCCCGACGTTGACCCGCTCGCCGATCCGTGCATCGCCCAGATACGCCAGATGCTGGCTCTTGGCGCCCGCGCCCAGCCGGCTCTTCTTCACTTCGACGAAGTTGCCCACACGCGCCTCCTGGCCGATCTGGGCGTCCATCCGCAGCCGCGCGAACGGCCCGATCTCGGCCCGGGGCTCCACCGTGGATTCGCTGATGAGCGTGTACGGCTTCACCCACACGCCCGCGCCCAGCCGCGATGACTCGATAATCGCTCCCGCGCCGATCCGGCAGTCCTCGCCGATCTCCGTGTCGCCCAGAAGACGCACCGACGGCTCGATCACCGTGTCCATGCCCACCCGCACGCGCGCGTCGATCCACACCGTCTCCGGACCCTCGATGGTTACGCCCGAAAGCATCAGCTCCCGGGCCTTGCGCGCGCGCAAAATCCGGTCCGCCTCGGCCAGCTCCACCCGGGTGTTGATCCCCAGCAGCTCCCGCGGATCGTCCAGATGCATGACGCGAACGCGATGCCCGCGCGCGGTGAGAATCGCGGCCATATCCGTCAGATAAACTTCCCCGGAAACCGGATCCGGCCGGATCTCGCCCAAATAACGCCACAACAGATCAGCGCGGAAACAATAAATCCCGGAGTTGATCACGCGAATCCGTTTCTGTTCCGGCGTGCAGGCTTTGTCTTCGACGATCATGGTCGCGTTGCCGGCGCTGTCCACCAGGACGCGGCCATATCCCGATGGATCGTCGAGCGTGGTGGTAATCAAGGTCGCCGCCGCATCCGATTTCGCCTGCTCGTCGCGCAGGCGAAGAAGGGTCGCCGCCGAAAGCAGCGGAGTATCGCCGTAGAGGACCATCAGCAGACCGCCCGCTTCGCCTTCCAGCAGCGGGCGGCAGCAGGCCAGCGCGTCGCCGGTGCCGCGCGGCTGCGGCTGGCGCGCGAAGCGGACCCCCAGCGGGGCCAGTTGCCGCTCCACCCGCTCGGCCTGATGCCCGGTGACCACCACCATGCGGTCCGGCGGCGCCACACCGCGCGCGGCTTCGATCACATGCTCCACCAGCGTCAATCCCCCGGCGCGATGCAGCACCTTGGCCCGCCGCGACCGCATCCGCGTGCCCAATCCGGCGGCCAGAATCGCCACGTTCACGTTCATCTTTTTAGATTCGCACGGCCCTGCCGGGCGAGCTGCACGGCGATCGCGCCCAGCACCGCCGGATCGTGCCGGATCTTGCCATCCGCTCCCAATCGCGGCATGCGCAGCAGATCCTCTCCGATCACTTTCAGTCCCATCTGTTCCAGCCGCGCGACGTCGTTCTCAACGGGCCGCGCCGCCTGTCTTTGATAGCGCGCCAGAACCTTGCCCGTGATCGGCTTCGTGTTAATCACGCACGCGTCGATCAGCGCAGCACCGTAACGCCCGGCGTGGCGCCGCAGCGCCAGGACGTGATCGGAGGCGCGGAAATTGGTGGTCTCGCCCGGCTGCCACATCAGATTCACGAAATAAGCCTTCAGCGCCGGCGATTGCGCGATGGCCCGCGGAATTCCTTCCACCAGCAGGTTGGGCACGATGCTGGTGAACAGCGATCCCGGACCGAGCGTGATCAAGTCGGCCCGCGCGATCGCTTCCAGCGTCTCCGGCAAAGGCTTCGGATGCGCCGGCCGCAGCCCGATCCTCTCGATCTTGGCGCGGCTGCGGCTGATCCGCGTCTCGCCCAAGACCTTCCTGCCGTCTTCCAGCGTCGCCTCCAGCGCCACGTTGGCCGCCGTCGAGGGATAGATCCGGCCCAGCACGGCCAGAACCTCGGAGGAAAGCTTCACCGCCTGGCCGAAATCCCCGGTCAGGTGCGTCATCGCGGTGAGGAACAGATTCCCGAAGCTGTGGCCTTTCAACCCCCGGCCATTGGAAAAACGAAATTGAAACAATTCCGTCAATAATGTTTCATCTTCCGACAGCGCCACCATGCAGTTGCGGATGTCGCCGGGCGGCAGCACCGAGAACTCCCGCCGCAGCCGGCCGGAGCTCCCCCCGTCGTCGGTCACCGTCACCACCGCCGTGATGTCCAGCGCCTCCGGCTGCGCCTTGGCGTAGCGCTTCAACCCGCGCAGCAGCGTCGAAAGACCGTTCCCGCCGCCAATCGAGACGATTCGCAGCGGCCTCTTCATCGTTGCCACCTGCCTCCCAGGATCTCACGTTCCGGCCCCGCCGCATGCGCCCGAACAAAAACTGTCACCAATGTTTTTACCGCGGCAATCGCGGCTGTAACAATCGGCTGCTATAAAGGCGCATGAAGTGCGACCTCCACGTCCACACCCTCCACTCCGGCATGTGCACCCTGCCCCTGTTCCGCCGCTTCTGCCGCGAAAGCTATAGCGATCCGGAAGAAGTTTACGCCACCCTGAAGCGCCGGGGCATGGACCTGGTCACCGTTACCGATCACGATTCCATCGGCGCCTCCGAGCCCCTGCGCCGCCACCCCGATTTCTTCCTGAGCGAGGAAGTCAGTTGCCTCACCAGCAGCGGCACGCGCCTGCACATGGGAGTCTACGGCATCGCCGAACGCGATCACCTCCAGTTGCAGCGCCGCGCGCGGGATCTGCCGTCGCTGCTGGCCTATCTGGAAGAGCGCGGCCTGCTGTTCAGCGTCAATCATGTCTTTTCCTCGCTCACCGGCCCCCGCCGCCAGGCCGATTTCGAGGAGTTCGCCGCGCGCTTTCCCGCCCTCGAAACCTTGAACGGGGCGATGCTGGAAATCGCCAACCGCAGCGCCGCCGCGCTGGCCGCGCAGACCGGCAAGATCGCCGTCGGAGGAAGCGACGCGCACACCCTGGCTTCGCTCGGCCGCACCTACACCGAGGTCCGCGGCGCGCGGAACGCCTCCGAATATCTGGCCGGATTGAAGCTGGGACGAGGCAGGGTGGCGGGGGAATCGGGAGATTACTGCAAGCTCACGCGCGCGGTCGCCTCCATCGGCTGCGATCTGATGCGGGAGCGCCGCGCCGCCCGCCTGCTGGCCCCGCTGCTGGCGGCCGTTCCGCTTGTGACTCTGCTGAACCTCGCAGTGGAATACGCCTTCGCGCAAAAGTGGAGCCGTCGGGTGTTGTGGAACCGCGCCGCGCCGCGCCCGGACTTCGGGATGGAACTTCAGGACGCCCGCTTTCGGCGAGGCTCTTCTTCGTCTTCGTAAATGGGAACCTGCTCCAGGTCCTCGGCTTCAAAGACCTGATCGCACTCCAGGCATCGCAGGTAATCGACCCCATCGCGCCGCATCAAAAATTCGGTGCGCTTGTGCTCACAACCCATAAAGACACGAGATTATCCCTATTCTAGTCAGGGCGATTATGTTGTCAAGCCCCCACTTCGCAAAGTAAAATCTGACCTACGGAGTCAGGAGATTTCCCTATGCATACCCGCCGCCGGCCCGCTTTCTCGATGCTTCTGCTTTTGTCCGCCGCAATTTACGCGCAAAAACGCCCGTTGAATCATCGCGACTACGACTCCTGGAAATCCATTCAAACCCCGGTTCTTTCCCGCGACGGGAAGTTTCTGGCCTACGCGCTCATGCCGGAGGAAGGCGACGGCCAACTGGTCGTCCGTAACCTCGCCACCGGCCGGGAGTTGCGCGAAAACTGCGGCGCCACGCCCCCGGCCGGCGACAGCACGGAAGAGGAAGCGCCCCCCGAGGCGCCGCCGGCCCCGCGCACCATTCATATCGCCTTCACCCACGACGGCGCCTTCCTGCTCGCAAGCGCGTTTCCTTCCAAAGCCGCAGTGGATCAGGCGCGCAAGGACCATAAGCGCCCCGAGGAGATGCCGCGCGATAGCCTGATCATCGTCAACCTGGCGAATCTCACGGCGTCCCGGATCGCCGACGTATCGAGCTTTCAGGTGCCGGAGCTCGGCCCCAGCTTGGTGGCTTACCTGCGCGGGCCCAAACCGGGCGCCTCCGCCGCCAGCGACGGCAACCGCGATCAGGGCCGGGGCCGCACCAGCGCGGGCGCCGCGCGCGGGCGCGGAAAATTCGGCTCGGATCTGGTGCTCCGCGATCTTCCTTCGGCGCGCGAACGCACGTTTGAGGACGTCGTGGAGTACTCGATCGCCAAGGACGCGAAAACGCTGCTCTACGCGGTCTCCTCCAGGAAAGAGGAGACCAACGGAGTCTATGCGGTCGCCCCGCAATCCGACGGTCCGCCGGCGGCGATCCTTTCCGGTAAGGGCCGCTACACAAAAATCACCTGGGACCAGGCCCAGAATCGCGCGGCTTTCCTCAGTGACCGCGACGGTCAAGCCTCCCACCCCCCCGAATTCAAAGCCTACCTCTGGGAGCGCGGCGGCGCGGCGGCGGAGATCGTCTCCACCGCAACCGCCGGATTCCGCCCCGGCTACGCGATCCTCGACCGCGGCCCCATGAGTTTTTCGCGCGACGGCTCGCGCCTGTTCCTGAGCTGCGCGCCGGTCGAGGAGATCGAGGCGCTGGAAACCCAGACCCCCTCCAACGGACCATCCACCGACGACAAAGTTCTGGCCGACCTGTGGAGCTGGAAGGACGACTACATCCAGCCGATGCAGCGCGTGCGCGCCGCGCAGGAGCGCAGCCGCTCCTACCGCGCCGTCTACAACCTGAGCGATAAAACCTTTCGCCAGCTTTCCGATCCAACCATGGCGGTCCTCACGCCGGGCGATGACGGCCGTTTCGCGATCGGCGCCGACGACCGCCCCTATCGCCACATGGTGGATTATGACGGCAATTACAGCGACATTTATATCGTCGACACTGCGACCGGATCGCGCAAACTCGCCTTGAAAGAATTCCGCGGCGGAGGCGGGCGCGGCGGAAACGGCATCCAAATCGCGCCCGACGGGCGGCACGCGCTCGCCTACCGGGACAAGCAGTGGTGGTCTATCTCCCTGCCCGACGGCGTGATGATCAACTTGACCTCCCGCCTCGGTCCGGCCTTCTGGAACGAGGACGACGATATGCCCGAGGCTCCGCCGCCTTACGGAACCGCCGGATGGACCAAGGACGGCAAGTGGGCCATTCTCTATGACCGCTACGATATGTGGGGCGTCGCCGCCGACGGCGCCTCCGCGCGCAAGCTCACCGACGGGCGCGGCTCCAATCTGCAGTTCCGCGTTGTTCGGACCGAAGCGGAGAACGGCGAGGACGAGCGCGGCATCGATCCCTCGAAACCGCTGCTGGCGCGCGCCGAAAACCTGAAAACGCGCGACAGCGGCCTCTATTCGGTTTCCACCTTCACCGGCGGCCAGGTTCGAAAACTGATTTTCGGAGCGAAAAATTACCGCGTGCTCGGAAAAGCCAAAGACGCCGACGTGTTTATGGTCACCGCCACCACCTTCCGCGACCAGCCCGACATCTATATCAGCGATTCCTCCTTCCGTGAAATGAAAAAAGTCACCGACGCCAATCCCCAGCAATCGCAAATCCTGTGGGGAACCGGCGAGCTCATTTCTTACCGCAATGCCGACGGAGTCGAACTCCAGGCCGCGCTGTACAAGCCGGAAAATTTCGATCCGTCCAAAAAGTATCCGCTGATGGTTTATTTATATGAACGGCTGACCCAAAACGTCAATAACTTCGTCCGGCCCGCGCCGGGAACTTCGATCAATCTCTCTTATTACGTCAGCAACGGCTACCTGGTTTTGACTCCGGACATTATTTACACCACCGGATATCCGGGCGAGAGCGCGCTCAAATGCGTGGTGCCGGCCATCGAGGCGGTGGCCGCGAAAGGCTACGTGGACCGCGCCCGCATCGGCATCCAGGGCCATAGCTGGGGCGGCTATCAGACCGCCTACATGCTCACCCGGACCAATATCTTCCGGGCCGCGGAAGCCGGC
The DNA here is from genome assembly GCA_021324615.1 of Terriglobia bacterium. Taxonomy (GTDB): domain Bacteria; phylum Acidobacteriota; class Terriglobia; order Bryobacterales; family Bryobacteraceae; genus Palsa-187. The sequence continues at coordinate 90,535 of JAJPIT010000080.1, forward strand.
GCCCCGGTGGTCGACATGATCGCCGCCTACGACGGCATCCGCTGGGGCAGCGGCCTGCCGCGCCAGTTCCAGTATGAAAAAACCCAGAGCCGGATCGGCGGGTCCATCTGGCAGTACCCCATGCGGTTCATCGAAAATTCGCCGATTTTTATGGTGGATCGCATTCACACCCCGGTGCTGATTCTGGAAAACGACGGCGACGACGCCGTGCCCTGGTACCAGGGAATCGAATTTTTCCTCTCCCTGCGGCGCCTGGGCAAAGAAGCCTATATGTGGAACTACAACGGCGAGCCGCACGGGCTGCGCCATCGCGCTCCGCAAAAGGACTACACCGTGCGGATGCAGGAGTTCTTCGATCATTTTCTCAAAGACGCGCCCGAACCGGATTGGATGCGGGAGGGCATCCGCTACATCGACCGGGAGCGCGAAAAAGAAAAGATCAACGCGCTCTACGGCGGTGCGGAGGACCGCAAACAGTAGCCGGTGTTTGCGCCCGAAGCCGCAAATCGTGCAAGGTTTCCCTTCACCGCGCGTCCTATTTAACGTGAGAATAAAAACCTACGCGGCCGCCTGCGGATTCGCTCTGCTTTCGCCTCTGCCGCCGCGCGCCGCGCCCGTGGAGTTGGGCGCCGCGGAGATCATTCACCGCTCCGTGGAGGCGAACGAGCGAGACTGGCAGGCCGGACCGTCGTTTTCCCGCCTGGAGCGCGACATTGAAACCAAAGGCGGCGAACAGACCGACCACACCTATCGAGTTTTCCTGATGGACGGCTCGCCCTACCGCCGCTTGGTCGCCGTCGGCGGTCAACCCCTTTCAGCGGCGCGCCAAAAACAGGAGGCGCAAAAAGAAGGACGCGAGCTGGCGCGGCGCCGCGCGGAAACTCCCGAAGAACGCCGGCAGCGCATCGACCGCTACAAGAAAGACCGCGAGCACGATCACATCCTGATGATTCAGATGGAGTCCGCGTTCAATTTTCGCCTGATCGGCGGCGATACGCTGGATGGCCACCCGGTCTATTTCCTGACCGCCGAGCCGAAGCCGGATTATCAGCCGCCCAGCCACGAAGCCAAGGTGCTCACCGGAATGAAAGGCAGGCTGTGGGTGGATAAGGCCGGGTTTCACTGGGCCAAGGTGGAAGCGGAAGTGGTCCACCCGGTGACGTTCGCCGGATTCCTGGCCAGAGTCGGCCCGGGAACCAGGTTCATGCTGGAAAAGGAACCCGTCGCCGAAGGCATCTGGGAGCCCCGGAAATTCCAGGCGGAGGTGGTCGCCTCGGTGCTGTTCTGGTCGAAGACCTCGACCACCGTGAATCTGTTCAGCGACTACCGCCCCAACGGCGCCATCTCAGGCCTGCCGGGGGCGCCGCGGGCCGCCGATCTCCAGCTTCAGCGCCAGAAAGTCCAGCAGGTCCTTCAAGGCGAGAATGGCGATCAACTGCCCATGGTCCACCACCATTAGCCGGCTCAATCCGGTTTTTCTCATCTTGGCCAGCGCGGCGACGGCATCGGCATCGGGGGAGATGGTGTTGTCGGCCGAGCACGGCTGCATCATCTCCTGCACGCTGTGCTGGCGCCACTCCTCCGGCGGAACATTTTTCACGTCCGCCGCGCTGATGCATCCCTTCAGGCGCGACTCGGACACCACCGGGAACATTTTGAAGTGATAGCGGTAGATGTAATCGTTGACCAGATCGTCGAGCGAAAGCTGGGGAGGCACGGTGACCGGCTCGGTGCGCATGAACCGGCGGACCGGCTCGCCCGCCAGCGCGCCGCGCAGAACCACCTGCTGATAGGACTGCTGCGCCGCGTTCCTCAGGAACAGGCCCAGCACGAACCACCACACCGCGCTCACGAAGTTTCCAAACAACAGCGAGACCATCGCCAGCCCGATCAGCAGCCAGCCGAAGCCCTCGCCGATCTGCGCCGAAATTTGCGTGGCCCGCGGCAGATCCTTGGTTCGGGCCCAGATCGCGGAGCGCAGCACGCGCCCGCCGTCCAGCGGAAACGCCGGAATCGAATTGAACGCCGCCAGCACCCAGTTCAGCCATCCCAGATAATGAACCACCCCGGCCGCGGCCGGCGGCCAGGAGTCCGGCGCGGCGCGGTAAATTCCGTAAAAAAGGCCGCCGATCAGGACACTGGTGACCGGTCCGGCGGCGGCCATCAGAAACTCGGTGCGGGCGTCGGGCGGCTCGCCGCTCATCTCCGCCACACCGCCGAAGATGAACAGCGTGATGCCTTCCATCGGCAAGCCATGGCGCCTGGCCACCAGCGAATGTGCGAACTCGTGCACGACAATGGAGCCGAACAGCCCCAACGCGGCCGCCACGCCCATCCACCAGTAATCGGCTGGGGGCAGCCCGGGGTCTTGATAGGGAAAGTACCCGACGGCCAGGCTCCAGACGATCAGCACCGCGAGCACCATCCAACTGGCATCCACGCGGACTTCAAATCCCAGCAGCCGGAAAAGTGTGATGCGTCCGGCGAACATAGGCGCGCAATTCCTTTCTTCTTAAGAATGCACCCGCGCGCGGCCGAAGTGGGCTTGGCGGCCCTTCAGCGGGCAATCAGTTCCGCTTCGTTCCGAAGCAGTTCCGCTTCAAGTTCGGCGATCCGCCGCTCGATCTGCGCCTCCTTCTGCCGCCGCTCGACGATCACCTCGCGATAGCGCCGCAGAAAGTAATCGATGGTTTCCACGCGAATGCGGATCGATCCGGTGGGCTTGTTTTCGTCCAGATCCTTGAAGCAGAAATAGGGCGTGCCGGAGCGCTCGATAATGCCTTCGATCACCCCGTAGATCGGCGCGTCGTGCCCGCACTTAAAATTGGAGATCTCCAGAGCCACCAGGTTGGGATGCCGCGCGGTGAACTTGGCGGCCCAGACTTTGTGATTGGTGCTGGCGGAATAGGAGTTTTTCCAGACGTCGGAAATATCCAGCGGATGCCGGATCACGCCGGCCCGGACCTCCTCGCCGAACAGCCGCTCCAGCAGATCCTCGTCCATCGGCAGCGTGCTCTGCGAAAAGATCGGATAGCCGAGCTTCTGGAACTCCTCCAGAATTTCGTGATTCAAGCCCGGATCGTGATGATACGGCCGGCCCAGCATCACGATGCCGATCCGATCCTCCCGCTCCAACTGGTCGAGCACTTCCCGGGCCTGCCTGCGGATGCCGGCCTCGTATTCTTCAAGAGCCTTGTATCCGGCTTCAACGGCGCGCTGATTTTCCTCCACCGAAAGGCCCAGCACCGGAGCCCAGGCCTTGTACATCTGATCGGCCAACAGCTTGCGGTCGGCGAAGTTCAACAGCGGATCGAGGTAGCGGATGCCGTGCTCGGCGAACACATCGGACTCCTTGGTGAACGCCGCCTTGACGGTGTTCGGACAGGCCGTCACCGTCGGACACGCGTTGGAGCCCTGCAGATTCACCAGCGGGGTGTGCAGCACATCGACCATCGGGAAAAAGATGACGTCGAACTGCTTGCGCAGACCCTTCAGGAAGATGAGATTGTGAACGTGCGCGATGCCGATCTTGGCCGGAAAACACGGATCGATGGCGCCGCGGCTCGATCCGGCGCGGTAGAGTTCGCCGCCGGTGTAATCGGAGTAGACGATATTTTCCGCCGCCACCCCCAGGCTTTGCAGATAGGCGTTGAACCACGGCGCGTACACGTAACTGTTCAGAACGCGCGGGATGCCGATCCGCAGATGCGGGCGCTGCTTCATGCGCGCGGCGCGCTCGCGCGACGCCCGGGTCCAGGCCCGCGCGGGAACCGGATCGGCCACGATTTCGGCCTTGCGCATGCGGAACGCCTCGTGCGCCGCGATCTCCACGAAATTCGGGTTGGCCTCTTTGATCGAATCCAGCCCGGCCTTGATGCCGCGCATCTGGTTGACGTCCTCCACCGTTCCTTTTTCGCAGGTGGCGATGATCAGCCGCTGCTCGCCGGCGCGCAGCGGCACTTTCGACACCCGGTTGAGCGCGACAAAATCGCCCGATCCGGTGTGAATATCGATGAACGTCCGCAGGCAGTTGTTCTTGCAGAAATTGCAGCGGGTGTCTTCGTTGCGCGTGGTGCGGTAGGTGATGTTGCGCACCGCCTCCAGCCCGATGAACGTCGTCTGGCGGCCTTTCCGCCACAGGCGCAGCGCTTCCAGGGCCGCTCCAATGGCGCCCGATTCGCCGCAGTGTTCATGAACGATGATCTCCGGCTCCTTGCCCGCGGCGCGGAAACTGGAGCGGATGAAATCCACTTCCGCCTTCACCACCGCCAGATTGTTCTGCGTCCCGCCTTGCAGAACGAAGCGCGATCCCAGCGCCGCCAGATTCGGAATGCTGGCGACATAGAGAAACACGTTCTTGGGCAGCACCGCCGCCAGACCCGCCAGAATCTCCTCGGCCCGCCAGCCCTGCCTTTGAAAATTCACGATATCGGACTGCATGAACACCGCGCAGCCGTAGCCGAAAACCGGCATCGTCTGCGCCGAAAACGCGATGTCGGCGTACCGCTCCACCGGCAACCCGAATCCTTCCGCCGTGGACTGCAAAAAATATCCGTTGCCGGCCGAGCACTGCGTGTTCAATTTAAAATCCTTCACCCGCCCGTCCTTGAGCACGATCAATTTGATGTCCTGCCCGCCGACGTCGACGATCACGTGCGGATCCCGGTAAAAATGCATCGCCGATTCGGTGTGAGCCACGGTCTCCACCAGCGCCACGTCCGCCTTCAGCGTGTCTTTCAGAACATCCTTGGCGTATCCCGTCGTTCCGACGCCCAGCACCTCCATCCGCGCGCCCCGCGCTTCCACCTGCCCGCGGAGCGCCTCGAACATCTGCTTGGTGTCTTCGATCGGATTCCCGTTGGAGAGCTGGTAGGCCTTCACCAACACTTCGCCGCTGGTGGAAACCAATACGGCCTTGGTCGACGTGGATCCGCCATCCACACCCACGAAGCCTTTCACCACCTGACCCGCATGAAACTCCGCCGGAATAAACTTTTTCCGCTTGTAAGCTTCCTTGAACGCCCGCAGCTCATCCTCGGACTCGACCAGAGCCCGGCCGCCCGACTTGGCCTTTTCTTCCTGCCGCCCGATTTCGATGTAGTGCACCAGCCGGGCGGTGCCCCGGTACGCTCCCACCGAATCGTCTTCGTCCTTTCCGAACTCCACCGCTCCGATGGCCGCGAAGTACTGCGCGTTGGCCGGCACTTTGATGAGCTCCTCCGGGGTCGCCCCCGCCGGGATTTCCACTTTGCGCTCCTTCCACATGCGCGGAATGTTGGCCTGCCAGGCTTCGCGCATTCCCCGGATGAAGGAATTCGGACCTCCCAATAACAGCACGTGCGGGCGCAGCGTGTGCCCGCGGGTGAGAACCGTCAGATTCTGCAATACGATCGCTTCAAACAGTGAAGCCATCAACTGATCGGGCGGCGTACCTTCCTTTTGCAGCCCGTTGATGTCCGTCTCCGCGAAAACCCCGCACTTGCCCGCCACCTTGTGCAGCTTGATGCCGTGATAACCCTGGTTGCACAGCTCCTCCGGCGGAATTTTCAGCTTGGCGTTGATCTTATCGATCACCGCGCCCGTGCCTCCGGCGCACTTGTCGTTCATCGACGGGATCTTCTTCTTGCGCCCGCTCTCCGGGTCCGGCTTGAACACGATGATCTTGGCGTCCTGGCCGCCCAGCTCGATCACCGAGTACACTTCCGGATGCAACTTCTCCACCGCCAGCGAGACCGCGGTCACCTCCTGCACGAACTTCGCTCCAATCAGTTCCGCCAGAGTGCCGCCGCCGGAGCCGGTGATGAACACCCGCGCGTTCTTCTCAGAAATCCCCGCTTCGGCCTCCATCCGCCGCAGAAACTCCAGAACCTTCTCCGGTTGTTTGGTCTCGTGGCGCTGGTAGTCGCGCCAGACGATCTCGTCCGTCCTTTGATCGACCACCACCGCCTTGACCGTGGTCGAACCAACATCGAGCCCGACGCTGAAACGGCTGGTCTGACTTTCCATGTCGCCTCACGCAGCAGCGGCAGCGGCCACCGGCGACTTCCGCCAGAAGCGATTCCGTTTGTCCATGCGCTCACTTACGTGAAGCACAAACTGCGCCGCCGTTCCGGCGATGCCGGGCCGGTGAGGAACCGGATAGAGCGGACGCTTTAACTCGGGATGATCCTCCACAAACGCCCGAATGTCTTCAAGGGACTTGCCGGTGGATTTCAAAACCGCCTCGAACTCGGCGCGGGCTTTTGCCTTGGCTTCGCCCAGCGCCATCTGCACGCGGCTGTGAGCATTCACTTCGCCTTCACCCGAAGTCTCGATCGGCAGGAAGATCATCTCCTTAAACCGGTTCATCACCGCCGACTGCACCCCATCGGACTGCGAAGACGGCATGCATCCGAACGGCTTCAGCGCCAATACCATGTGACACAAGTGATTCACCGTGTAATACACGTTCTTGCCCACTTCCATGTAGCCTTCGCCGCCGCGGGCCAACCGATGATAGAAAGGATGCGCCAGCCGCGCTAACTCCTGCTGCGGGACCAGACGATGAGTCAGGCCTCCCAGCTTATCCACCGTACGATGATAAAAGTAACTCCACAACGCCTCGCCGAGATCAAAGGCCATCATCTTTTTGCGGAATCTCAGCTCGTTCATGAGCCGCTTTTTCAGCTCCCACCGGCCGGGATGAGGATAGGGTCCATCCACGTCTTTCCGCTGCGCCAGGCCCAATCCCGCCACGTGCAGCATATAGGCAACCCAGGTCGCGATGGGCTCCACCATCACCTGCGCGCCCTCCCGCTCCAGAAACCGGAACATATGGAAGTTGCCGTCGCCTTCTGTCGTCTGGGCCCAGAACTCGCCCGTGATCTTTACAATCGGTTTTACCCGGGTGCGGTCGACGTCGATCTTATTGATCCGGTCGCGGCAAGCCTCCAGGGCCTCAACAAACTCCCGGCCATAGAGGTGATCATAAATCTTGCACAGCACGCTGAGCGTGTTTTTGGCAAACTTATTCTTGCCAACCTGCCGGGTCAGCCACGCCGGTGCGTCCTCCATAAACTCAAACGGCTTTCTCTCCCGCAGCGTGCGGCATAACTCGCCCACCGCCTCCTCAAAGACCCGATCAGCTTCGCCTGGATTCACTTCATAGGGACGGATCTGAAAGATCATGTCGTTGGTCACATCGCCGAGATTCAGCGCATTCAACATCCCCAGGCCAAAGTTCACGCTGAACTTCAGGCCCGGCTCGCCCGAGGCCGCCTTGATTCCGTCGGTCTGCTGGAACAGCAGCACGCGGAAATCGCCGAAGCCCGCGTTCTGAAGCGCGTAGCGGTATTCGGCCTCATACATCCCGAAGCGGCAGGGGCCGCAGGAGCCCGCGGTGAAAAAGACGTAGTTATCGACGATCTCCTGCCGGCTGAGTCCTTGTGACTCAAGTTTCTGCAAGTAGCGAACCAAGTTACCAACGGTAAAGTAAGTCGGGTTGCATTGCCCGTTGTTCCCGTATTCTTTGCCGGCCTGAAAGTCGGCGACGCTGGCCAGCGGCAGATTCTCGCAGCGGTAGCCATTGCCCTGGAAGACGGCCTTGATGAGAGCTTCGTGTTTCCAGGTCAATCCTCCAAACAGAATGGTGACTTTGTCCCGTTCGTGCGCCAGAAACGGCCGCTCCAGCGGGCGCCGGAAGTGCCGCTGCGGAGCCAGACCCGCTTCTTGGCGCAGCCTGGCCTTCTCTTCCATGAGTTTCTGGCGAATAGCATCGTTCGTTCCGCTGATGTGGACAAGAGTATCTTGCACGAAGCCTCCTTCCTGTAACTGCCTTTGCGTTTGATGGCGAAACTTTCCTTGAGGTTTCGCGGCTTTCGCGGGCGAAACAGGTTTTCGCCTTTTGGACGCCGGACGGAAGTCCAGCGGTGGATCACGCCCGCTGCATGTTGATTGCCGCGACGCCCGGCACGGCGCCGCGGGATTCTCCAAACCCGCAAATCCGATCCTCTACAATGAAAAACTCATGGCCCGCATCTTGATGGTGACGCCGGAGGCGTCGCCGTTCGTCAAAACCGGGGGGCTGGGCGATGTGCTCGGCTCGCTCCCGGCGGCGCTGGCCGCGCGCGGCGAGGATGTCGCCGTGCTGCTGCCGCGCTATCGGAACGCGCACGTTTGGGGCCTGGAACGCATCCGTCACGCCCTGCCGGTCTCCCTCGGACCACACCGCTTTTCCGTGGACGTCGATCTGGTGACCCATCGCGGCGCCCGCTATCTCTTCCTCGACTGCCCGCCCTTGTACGACCGCCCCGGAGTTTACAACGAGGGCGGCTGGGATTACCCCGACAATCCCATCCGCTTCGGCCTGCTGAACCGGGCGGCGCTGGAAATCGCCCGGAACATTTTTCGCCCGGATGTTTTTCATTCCCACGATTGGCCGGCGGGACTGCTGCCCCTGTATCTGCGCACGGCGGCCGGCGATCCGGCGTTGGCCGGGTCGAAGTCCATCCTGACCATTCACAACCTCGGCTATCAGGGCAACTTTCCGCCGGCCGCCATGCACGATTTGGGAATCGATCCCTCCTTCTACCACCCCGAAGGCATCGAGTTCTACGGACGGATCAGTTTTTTGAAGGCCGGCGTGGTTTGGGCCGACGCCGTCACCACGGTGAGCCCGACCTATGCGCGCGAAATCCAGACTCCGGAGTTCGGCTTCGGCTTTGACGGCCTGCTGCGCTCGCGCGCCTACAAATTGACCGGTATTTTGAATGGAGTCGACTACCAGGAGTGGGACCCGCGCCACGATCCCCACATTCCAGCCCATTATTGGATCGACGATCTCTCGGGAAAGGCCGAGTGCAAACGCGAGCTGCTGGCCGAGCTGGGCCTGCCGCAGATCGAGGACCGTCCCCTGATCGGAATCGTCTCCCGCTTCGCTTATCAGAAAGGTTTCGACCTGCTGGGCGGCATCGCCGAGCCCCTGGCCCAAGAGAATCTCGCCTTCGCGGTGCTGGGATCGGGAGACCCGGCCATCGAAGAGATGTTCCGCCGCTTCGCCTACGCGCACCCCGGAAAATTCGGCGTGCGGATCGGATATGACAACGGGCTGGCCCACCGCATCGAGGCCGGCGCCGATATGTTTTTAATGCCCAGCCGCTATGAGCCGAGCGGCCTGAGCCAGATGTACAGCCTGCGCTACGGAACCCTGCCCATCGTGCGCGCTACCGGCGGGCTGGAAGATTCCATCGACGAGGAAACCGGATTCAAGTTCCACGGCTACGCGCCGGCGGCCCTGTTGGCAGCCATCCAAAACGCCAGCGGCGCATTCCAGGACCGCCCCGCCTGGCAGTCCCGAATGCGCCGCGCCATGTCCAAGGATTTTTCCTGGGACGCTTCCGCCGCCCGCTATCAGGACCTGTACCGGTCCTGACCGGCGTTGTTCACTTGTTTACCGGGCGCGCCCGCCGGCGAAGCCGCCATGGAAGCCGCCCCCGAACCCGCCGCCGGCGAAGCCGCCACGGAAGCCGCCGCCCATAATTCCAGGACGCGCGCCGAAGCCGCCGCCGATCCGGCCGGCCGCCCATCCGCGCGCGCCGCCAAACGCCGGCGTTTCGTGAAATTCGCGTCCCGCGAATCCGTTATGCGCCACGATCCCCGGATGGTATCCCGGGCCGAAGCGCAGCGGACGTCCCACATAGCCGTATCCGAAGCCGTACAGCGGAGCATAGCCGACGAAACCCGGAGCAAAGAAGCCCCAGCCAAACGGATCCCAGAAAATCCCATCTCCCGGAATCCAGGTGTAGGCCGCAAACCACGGGCTCCAGTACCAGCCCGGACCATACCAGCCCGGCCCGCCATAGGCGTATTCGCCGGCCGTCTTCACGTTGGCTTCCGCCAGGTAAGCCGACCGCAGGCTGGACCAGCGATAGAACGCGTCTTCGCTTTTCTCTTTCTTGAAGCCTTCGATCTTCGATTTTCCGTTGACGTTCATCGCCAGTTCATGACCGCCCTGCACCGTCCTCTCCTTGCCGTTGAGGGCGACCTTGGCCCGGCCGTCCCACACGCGAATGTCGCCATTGTTGGCGTTGAACTCATACAGGCCTTTGGCTTCGATGCGGGCGTCGGCGGCGCCCACCGCCACGCCGATCTGATCATGCTTGAAAACCTGATCGGCTTCGATCATGGCGCGCCCTTGCTGCACGGTGAAATGAAGCGTCCCCAGCTCGAGCGAATCCGCCGTAACCGTACTGTTCTGATCGACGCGCAGGAGCACACCCGGCGTCAAAAGAATCTCCACTCTGCCATCCTGAGTCGTCACCGCCTGGCCAGGCTGCATCTCCGTGCCGATGGAATCATTGCCGAGCACACGCCCCGCCAGTTCCGCGCGGCCCTCCACATAATTAATCGTTCCCGGCGCCGCCGGACCCCGCATGTTCTGCGTCTCGCCATGCGGCTCACTGGCCCGATTCGAGCCGATGTATTGCTGCGGAGCGGCAAAGGCGGGAAGCGCCGCAAGCACCGCCGCGAAAAGCAGGCTGGCCGGCGTTTTGTAAATCGTTTTTAGCCGCATAACCGTTTCAACCTCTACTTGTTCGATGCGGCGCCGCCACCCCGGATGCCTCGCAACTTTAGGGGATTTTCGCCTCCGCGGCCACGGTATTGCGAAGCTGGCCCAGACCGTCGATCCCGATCACCACTTCGTCGCCAGGTTGAAGCAAACGCGGGGGGTTACGCGCGAAACCGACCCCGGCGGGAGTGCCGGTGGAGACCACATCGCCCGGCTCCAGCGTAACCACGCTCGAAAGATATTCGATCAGTTCGGGAATTTTGAAGATCAGCTCGCGCGTGTTGGAGCTTTGCAGGCGTTCGCCGTTTACCGTCAGCCAGATGCCAAGCTGGTGCGGATCGGCGATTTCGTCCCGGGTCACCAGCCACGGGCCCATCGGAGCAAACGTGTCGAACGTCTTGCCGATCATCCATTGGGACGTCGCCATTTGATATCTGCGTTCGCTCACGTCGTTGAGAATCGTGTAACCGTAGACGTGCTCCATGGCGCGCCCGGCGGAAATGCGCCGGCCGCCGCGGCCGATCACAAAGGCCAGCTCGGCTTCGTAATCGGTGCGGTCGGAGCCCGCCGGAATGACGATCGCTTCCCCCGGGCCGATCACCACATTGGAAAATTTGGCGAAGATCGTCGGGATTTTCGGGATCTCCATCCTGGTTTCCGCGGCGTGATCGCGGTAATTCAGCCCCACGCAGATCAGCTTGGGCGGCCGCGGAACCGGCGCCAGAAGCTTCACCGCGGATAAATCGTAGGATGGCCCGGCGGGTTCCGGCGCGATTCCGGACGCGATGACGGAAAGCATGCCGCGGCCCAGGCCGGTCACGCGGCCGTCCTCAACGATGCCGGCTTGCGGCTCGCCGGACGCCGGACAAAAAGTGACGAGTTTCATATCCTTCGAAGGTACAATACAGGTTTCATGGCACGCATCCAACGCGCTCTGCTGAGCGTCACCGACAAAACCGGAATTGTGGACTTCGCCCGCGGCCTTTCCGCGCTGGGCGTGGAGATTCTCTCCACAGGCGGCACGTTTCGCGTACTGAAGGAGGCCGGCATCGCGCCGCTCCGCGAGGTGGCCGAGGTGACCGGATTCCCGGAAATGCTGGACGGCCGCGTCAAGACCATTCATCCGCGCATCGCCGGCGGAATTTTGGCCATCCGCTCCCGGCCTGAGCACATGCGCGCGCTCGCAGCGCACGGCATTCCTCCGATCGATCTGGTCTGCGTGAATCTCTATGCATTCGAGAAAATCGCCGCGCGAAAGGACGCGCCGCTGGAGGAGCTGATCGAGAACATCGACATCGGCGGCCCGACCATGATCCGCGCGGCGGCCAAAAACTGGCAGGATGTCGCGGTGGTCACCTCGGCCGAGGATTATCCGCCGGTTTTGGACGAGCTGCGCGCATCGCAGTGCTTGTCGGAGGAGACGCATTGGCGTTTGGCCAAAAAAGCGTTCGCCGCCACGGCGGCGTACGACCGCGCGGTGGCCAGCCGGCTGGCGGAGATTCCACCGGACCAGCAGCCGCTGCCGGCGGTTTTGGATCTTCGCATTCCCCGCAAGATGCTCCTGCGCTACGGCGAAAATCCGCATCAGTCGGCGGCTTTGTACGCATCCGGCGGCGCGGGCGTCGCCGGCGCCGCGCAGCTTCAGGGAAAAGAGCTTTCCTATAACAATCTGGTCGATTTGGATGCGGCCTGGCAGTTGATTCAGGAGTTCGACAAGCCGGCCTCGGCCATCATCAAGCACACCAACCCCTGCGGCTGCGCCGAAGCGGAGACGTTGGCTGAAAGTTACCGGCGCGCCTTCGAAGCCGATCCGGTTTCGGCCTATGGCGGGGTGCTGGCGTTCAACCGCGAAATCGACGGCGAAACCGCCGCGGAGATCGCCAAAACCTTCATCGAGGCGGTCGCCGCCCCAGCCTACTCCGCCGGCGCGCGCCGCGTTTTGGAGTCGAAGAGAAATTTGCGGCTGCTGCGCGTCGAGCCGGCCGCCGCGGAACTGGTGGTGAAGTCGATCAGCGGCGGATTTCTGGCGCAGACCCCCGATGTGCACCGGCTGGTGCGCTCCAGCCTGCAAGTCAAATCGCGGCGCCCGCCTTCCGAACAGGAGTGGGCCGCGCTCGAGTTCGCCTGGAAAGTCGCCAAACACGTAAAATCGAACGCCATCGTCTACGCGCGCCCCGGCCAGACCGTGAGCGTCGGCGCCGGCCAGATGAGCCGCGTCGATTCGGTGAAAGTGGGAGCCATGAAGGCGGTGCTGCCGCTGGCCGGAACCGTGCTCGCCTCCGACGCCTTCTTCCCGTTCGCCGACGGAGTGGAGGAAGCGGCCCGGCACGGCGTCACCGCGGTGATCGAGCCGGGCGGATCGGTGCGGGATGAGGAGGTGATCGCCGCCGCCGACCGGCTGGGGCTGGCTCTGGTCTTCACCGGCGTCCGGCACTTCCGCCATTAGCCGCAGCCGCCGCGGCGGCTTCACAACAGCGCGGTCTCTTCTATCAGCTTCCCTTCCGCAAACCGGGAGTAGCCCAGCAGCCGCGCGTCGATCAGATCGGTGCTGCCGCGCAGAATCAGATCCGCCAGGATCTTGCCCGTCGCCGGCGAGTGCATCACGCCGTGGCCGCTGAAGCCCGCCGCCACGTAAAAGCCCGGCACCCCGGCCACCGCGCCCAACACCGGATGGTGATCCGGCGTCATCTCATACAACCCCGCCCAGCCGCGCGACGGATTCACTTCGGCTTCCGCCAGCACCGGAAACCGGCTCACCCCGCGCGTGAGAATTTTTTCGATGAAGGAGCGGTCGAAGGTGGTGTTGAACCCCGGCTTTTCAGCCGGATCGTTCCAGGCCATCAGCAGGCCCCGGCCTTCCGGGCGGAAATGAAACCCGGTGGACATGTCGATGGTCATCGGCGCGGCATGCGAAATTTTTTCGAACGGTTCGGTCGGCACCAGCATGCGCCGCAGCGGCTGGACCGGAAGATCGATCCCCGCCATCTTCGCCACCTGCGCCGACCAGGCGCCGGCCGCGTTCACCACGGTGCGCGTCGCCACCTTGCCCCGCGGCGTGGCCACCGCGGCCACGCCCTTGGCGTCGCATTCGATCGCCGTCGCCGGCGTTTCCCGCAGCACCACCGCGCCCTGCTCGGCCGCGCGCAGCGTGAATCCGGTCATCACGCTGTAGGGATCCACAAAACCATCAGTGGAGCAAAAAGTTCCGCCCAGAAGATCGTCGGCGCGGACCTGCGGAACCATCTCCACGATCTCCGCGGCGCTCACCACCCGCGCCGTGGTGAGGCCGGCCGCCGCCTGCCGCTCATAGTTCGCGCGCAGATAATCCATCTGCCGCGCATTTGCCGCCATGAACAGGTATCCCTGCGCGCGATAGCCCGAGGGATGGCCCATCCGCTCTTGGAAATCGCGGAAGAAGGCGATCGAATACAGCGACATGCGAATGCTCGGCTCGGTGGAAAATTGAGCCCGCACGCCGCCCATGCTCTTGCCCGTCGAGCCCTTGCCCTGATGAGACTCGCGTTCAAGCACCACCACGCTGCGGCAGCCGGCGCTGGTCAGATGATAAGCGATGCTCGCTCCGACGATGCCGCCCCCGATAATCACTACGTCCGCACTGGAGATCACCTGAACAGTCTACCCCGGCGGCACTCGGGGAAACGCCCGATATCTTTCCGCCGCGCGCCTCGCTAAACTGGTGTTACCGTGGCCCTTCACCGCTGTCTGGACTGCAACGCCACCCTCAAGGACAGCGAAACCCGCTGCTGGGCCTGCGGCTCCGAGGTCCCACCGCGGGAGGCCGCGCCGAACTTGAGCGCGCGCTTCGCCGCCGTGATCAACGTCTTCTTCCTCCTGTCTCTGGCCGTCACCGCCGCCTCGCTGTTCACGGACCTGATGCCGCCGTTTCTCCGCTGCGCCACCGTGAGCGGCGTGCTGTTTCTGGTCCGCAGCTCGGCCGGCGAGATGGCGCACAAAAAAAGAAAAGGCTGAACCCGCCGCTTTGGCAAAAACGGGCAAAAAAAAGGGCCATGCCGGATTTTTCTCCCGGCATGGCCTGAAGGGGCGGACCAGCCGCCTTTAATGCTGCAGCAGCGACAGCACCTGCTGCGGAGCGGCGTTGGCTTGCGCCAGCGCAGCGATGCCGGCTTGCAGCTCGATCTGCGCCTTGGTCAGGTTCGCCGACGCCGTGGCCATATCCACGTCGCGGATGCCCGATTCGGCGGCCTGCGTGTTGGTCAACTGCGAGTTCGCCAGGTTGGCGGCGTAGTTCATCAGGTTCTCGCCGCGCCCCACGGCCGCTTGCGCGTCGCCCAGCGTCTGGACCGATTTGGCGAGCTGGTTGACGGCGTTGGTCGCCGAAGCCACGGTGCTGATATCGGCGGTGATCTTGTCGCCCACCACGGCCGCCGTCTGCGTGGTCCCCTGGCTCTGCACGCCGGTGCCGTCGGCCGTGGAGCCGATCGCAACGTTGAAGCCCTGGGTGCTCAGGAAGTTGATCTTCTCCACGCCCCCCACGTTGTCCTTCACCGCGGTGATCCCTTCCAGCACGCCGATGTTGGATTTTTGCAGCGCCTGATTGATCGCCGCGATCGCCGAGTCGATGTTCTGGCCCGAGCTGGAAGATCCGTTGTTCTGCAACTGCACCGTCAGCGATTGCGTGGCGCCGGTCGAATCGACCGCGGAGATGGTGATGCTCTGCTTGTCGTTGCCGTTGGTCAGGCCGGTGAAGCCGAGATCCCCGGTTTGATAGGCGCCGCCCGCGTTCATCGCCGAAAACGCCGCGTTCGAGGCCACGTTGCCCGCCCCGTACTGCGCCCCCGCCGTGCCAAAGCCCACATCGCCGGTCCCGTAAGCGTTCAACTGGAACTGCGTCCCGTTGCTTGAGGAGATCACCAGTTTGCCGCCGCTGCTGGCGGCCGACAGGCCCGCGCTCTGAAGCGTGGAGCTGCCCGCGATCGCCGAGTTGATGGCGCTGACCACGCTGGCCAGCGACCGCGCCGTGCCGGCAGTGACCGTCGCCGTGCCGAACAGCGGCGCCACTCCGCTGCCGGACACCGCCACCGACGACGTGCTGCCGGTGGAGGCCGAAGTGATCTCAAGGAACTGCTGCGAGCCGGACGTCACCAGCGACGCCGTCCCGGCGCCGCCCAGCGCGGTGTTGATCTGGCTGATCACCTGCGCCGCCGTCGTGTCGGTGTGCGAAATGGTCACCGCCGTCGGACCGGCGCCGTCAATCGTCACGTTCAGCGTCAGATCGCTGGACCCCAGGCTCAGCGTGCCGCTCAAATCCGTGTTGCCCACCACTTTGCCGGAGGTGGCGTCGCCGCCCGCCAGATCGATGCTGATCGGGCTGGTGCCGGCGCTGCCGTTGATCGAAAATTCCAGATTCGCCGTGCCCGCGGCCGCCGCCGGATTGTAGGCCGCGCCTGCCGTGATCGTGCTGTACTGCACCGCCCCGCCGCTGCCCGCCTGGAAGGAGCCCATCCCCAGAAAATTCGCCGTGTCCCCGGAGGCCTTCACCGAAAACTGCTGGCCGGTCGAATCGCTGAACACCAGCGCCGATCCGGCCGTCGCCGTGGTCAGGCTGATGCCCGCCGCCTTGAGCGTGGCGTTGCCGTTGACCGCGCTCTGAATCGACGCCAGCGACGAACCCGCCGCCAGGCTGATCGAAACCGGGCTGGCCAATCCCCCGCCGCTGAACTGGAGCGTGGTGGCCGTCCCCAGCGTGCCGCTGCCGGCCGTGTTCGCGCCGCCGGTCACCGTCGAGGTGATCGGGGCCCCGTCCGGCGAGCTGGAGGATACCGTGTTGCCCAGCAGGGCGTTCGCCATCACGTCGCCGGCCTGCACCTGGAACGCCGTGCTGCTCGAATTGAAGGCAATATGCTGCCCGCCGTTGGCGTCGGTGACCACGCTCGCCGTGATGCCCGCGTTCTGGAACGCCGTGGCCGCCGCCGTGGCGCCGTTGCCCGCCGTCTGGATCGCATTGTTGATCGCCGCCACCAGCGTGTTGGTGTCGCTCACCCCCGCCAGATTCACGCTCACCGCAACCTGATTGCTGCCAAATCCCGGGCCGGAGAAGGTAAACGTGGTCGTGTTGTTCGGCTGCGCGTTGTTGCTGTCGTTGAGGATCGCCTGCACGCTGGTCGGCTGGCCCGCGCTCAGATCCACGCCGCTGGTGTTCACCGCCTGCACGCCTTCCAGGCCCAGGCTCTGCGCGTCCACCGTGGCCCCGGAAAGATTCACGCTCACCGTGCCGTTCTCGGTCGCCGTCACCCCGCCCGAAGCCAGGCCCCCGCCGATGAACACCCCCAGATTCTTGGCCAGCGATCCGCCGGTGTTCAGCCCAATGGCCTGCGCCTGGCGGTTGACTTCCTGAATCACGCTCTGAAACTCGGTGTTCAGAACGTTGCGGTCCCCGGTGAATGATCCCGACGCCGATTCGGTGGCCAGCGTCCGGGCCCGGTCCAGAAGCTGCGAAATGTTGTTCAGGCCGCCGTCGGCGATCTGCAACTGGCTCTGCGCGTCGCTGGCGTTCTGCACGCCCTGCGTCAGCACCGCTTCATTGGATCGGTCCGCGTTGGCGATCGCCAGTCCCGCGGCGTCCACCCCGGAGTTGACGATGCGCAGGCCCGACGTCACCTGCTGGATGGTCAGGTTCTGAAATGCCTCTGTCTGCCGCAAATAATTCTGCGCCTGTAGAGACGACACGTTGGTGTTGATTGAAAGCACGGTTTCTTCTCTCCTTGAATTCGTTCGGCCGCTCCACGGCCTTACCGGAAATCCTTTCCCGGATTTTCTTCAAGAACCTTATCGGAGCCGGACCCGCGCGATTTGAGAAATTATTTTCCGCGAAGTCCATCCAGCAGCCGGCCCATTCCATCGGCCGTAAGCTGGCTCGCCGCCAGCCGGTTCTGCTCGCCCGTAAGATGAATCTCCTTGCGCAGCACCGCCACCTGCTTCGGCGCGCGTATCCCCAGCTTCACCTGCGACGGCGAACAGCCCAGAATCTCAATCTCCACTCCTTCGCCGATCAACAGGGCCTCGCCCGGCCGGCGGCGGATCACCAGCATGCCGCCTCCTTCGCAATCGGATGCCGGTGCGAGTAGCGCCGATCCATTCTCACCGCCTGCACCGCGCGGCGCGACCGCGGATCGATCACCACCGGCGCCAGCAAATTCGCGGTCAGCGGACCCTCCTTCGGCGCCCACAGGATCGCCAGCGCGATCAAATCCTCCCCCGCGCCCGGCCCCAGCAGCCGCAGATCGTCCTCCGTCAGCGCCAGCTCGTACTGCGGATCGATGGAGCGGACCGGCGCGGCCGGCAAGCACAGCTCCGGCGCCTCCAGACTCTGCAAAAACAAAACCGGCGCGGCGTTTGCCCGCTCGATCAGCACAAACCGCCGCCGCTGCTCGAATCCCGGCAAGCCCGCAGGAAATTCGATGGCCCCCGCCGGATCGTATTCGAAAAGCCCGAACTGCCGCGTGAGAATGCGTGCCATCCGGCGGCGTCCTTGCACCCCGATGGCCATCCCATTCCGGTCCCCGCGCAGATCCTCGCCCGTAGGCTTAACCGCACCCGCTCAGGACAAACCTATCCCCATCTTTTCCCAAAACGGCATTTCCCGCGCCGGATTGGAACTCTCGCGCCGCGCCCTGCCCCTCACTTCGTCTGGGAAAAACTCATTCCCGCGAAGCTGACCACGCTGTGCTCGTCGATGTTCCACTGCTGATAGCGCAGCAGCGTCCCGCGGGCGCCCGGCGCCGCTTTCAGAAACGTGTAGATCGGCGCCGATCCGCACCACTTCAAATCGTCCTGATTTTCGCGCACCCGCTCCCAGAACCCGCGCGCGTCGCCGGCCTCGATCCGCGCGATGCGGTCGCGGTCGCGCTGCTCGACGCGCTCCATCTCGCCCCGCCCGGCGCGCGCCTGGACCGCATCGCCGTAGCGGCGGCCGATGTGCGCCATGTCCACCCCCAGCACCCACAGCAGCCGCTCCCCTTCGCGCGCGGCGAGCTCGCCCAGCGCGCCGAAGATGCGCTTCACCGCCTCGGCGTCCTCCGGGAATCCGCCGCGATACACGCTGCTGAAGGCGCCGCACAGAACCGGGATCACGCGGATCGACGGGCCGAACAGATGCTGGAGAAAGATCACCTGAAATTCGATCGAATGCTCCACCGCATGGCAATAATCCTCCATCTCCGCGCTGTCGCCCAGCTCGCGCGCCAGCCGCTCCACTATCGCCGTCTCCGGCTGCGTCTGGCCGAACGGCGTGCGGAACGGTTTTCGCGTCAGCCCGATCCGGTCCGGCGCGCCATAGTGCGAAGTGCCCAGCACCACAAAGATCCGGCCGGCGTCCTCGCGCGACAACGCCGAATACGCCGCCCGGTACGCCTCCACCCCGCCGAAGGGACTGACGTGCGGCGCCGCGATCGCCATCACCCGCCCGTCGGCCGCCGGCGCGCCGCCGCTCAGGTAGCCGCGAAGCGTTTCGCCCAAGACCCCCGCATCCGCCGGATATCCGCCGCCGGCGTGAATCGCCTCCCGCACCGGCGCCTCCGCAAACCGGCGATGCGCCTCTTCCCGCCGCGCCGCGAACTTCTCGTCTTCCAGAAATCCCGCGCCGCTCAGCGATTCGGCCAGGTGCCTTTCCAGCTCGCCCACTTCCAGATCGCCCGTCAGCCGCACCAGAAACTCGCGAAGATCCAGTTCGCTGCGCCGCCCGTCGAAAAACTCCAGGCACGGGATCAGCGCCGGAGGTATGATCAGCACCGCCTCGGAGTAATGAAAAGGATCGCGGATCATCAACCCCGGCTTCTCCGCAATCGGCGAGGGGAAAAAATCAAGGTTGCTGCGAAGCCGCGGAAGCAACCTTCAGAATAGCTAAAATCGAACTTCGTGTCCCCTTCCGAAGCCTACGCCCGGCGCCTGGATTTCTGGCGCCAGGCCCATCTCCGCGCCGAGTCGCGGTTCCGCCGGATGGGCAACGCCCGGCTTCTTACCGCGCTGGCCGCCGTCGCCCTCGCCGCCTGCTCCTTCGGCACGGGATGGATCTCCGCCTGGTGGCTGCTCGTCCCCGGCGGCGCGTTCCTGATTTTGGTGATCGTTCACGAACGCATCGACCGCGCCCGCGCTGCCGCCGCCCGCGGCATCGCCTGTTTCGAACGCGCTCTCGCCCGCCTCACCCATCAATGGATCGGCCGGGGCAACACCGGCGAGCGCTTCCGCGATCCCCGCCACGTCTACGCCGACGACCTCGACCTGTTCGGCCGCGGCTCGCTCTTCGAACTGCTCTCCACCGCGCGCACCGCGGCCGGCGAGCGCACCCTCGCCGCCTGGCTGCTCGCCCCGGCCAGCCGCGAAACCGTCATCGCCCGGCAAAACGCCGTCGCCGAGCTGCGCCCTCGCCTCGATCTCCGCGAGGAGCTCGCCTTGATCGGCGAAGATATCCGCGCCGCCGTCGATCAGGCCGCGCTCGCCTCCTGGGGCGAAGCTCCGCCGGTCGTCTTTTTCACCGGCGCGCGAGTTATCGCCCTGCTGCTGGCGTCGGCCGCGCTGGTGACCTTCGGCCTGTTTCTCGCTCACCTGGCCAGCCTGCTGCCGTTCCTCGTCGTCGTGCTCTTGGAACTGGGATTCAACATCGCCGTCCGCGAGCCCCAGCGCCGCGTGCTCGCGTCCTCATCGGCCCCCTCGCGCGAGCTGCAACTGCTCGCGCTGCTCCTCGAACGGCTGGAGCGGGAGACCTTCACCGCCCCCCGCCTGATCGAGCTCCAGCGCGAATTTCAATCGGGAAAGCGGCCCGCCTCGCGCGAAATCCGCGCCTTGAAGCGCCTGGTGGAGCAACTGGAGGCCGCCGGCAACATGTTTTTCCGGCCCATCGCCGCGCCCCTTCTCTGGATCCCGCAATACACGATGGCCATCGAAGCCTGGCGCCGCCGCCACGGGCCCGAGATCGGCCGCTGGACCGCCGCCATCGGCGAGCTCGAAGCGCTGTGTTCGCTCGCCGCTTTCGCCTATGAACGCCCGCTCGCCTGCTTCCCGGAATTGATCGGCGATGGTCCGCGGTTCGAAGCCGGCGCCCTGGCGCATCCATTGATTCCGCCGGACCGCGCCGTGCCCAACGACGTCGCCATCGGCGGCGAAACCCGCCTGTGGATCGTCTCCGGCTCCAATATGAGCGGAAAAAGCACGCTGCTGCGCGCCATCGGATTGAACGCCGTGCTGGCCTGGGCCGGAGCTCCGGTCGCCGCCGCGCGCCTGCGCATCTCCCGCCTCCACATCGGCGCCTCCATGCGCGCCAACGATTCGGTGATCGACAACCGCTCCCGCTTTTACGCCGAAATTTCCCGCCTCCGCGACATCGTCGAGCTGGCCCGCGCCGGCCAGCCCACCCTGTTCCTGCTCGACGAACTGCTCAGCGGAACCAACTCCCACGACCGCCGCCTCGGCGCCGAAGCCCTGCTGCGCGGCTTGGTCCGGCGCGGCGCCATCGGCCTGGTGACCACCCACGACCTGGCTCTGGCCTCCATCGCCGATAGCCTCGGCCCCCGCGCCCGCAACGTCCACTTCGAGGATCACCTGGAAGACGGCGAGGTCCGCTTCGACTACAAACTGCGCGACGGAGTGGTCACCCGCAGCAACGCACTCGAACTGATGAAAGCCGTCGGCCTGCTCGGCGATCCGGAACCGGAAAGCGGCAAATAAAGGCGGCCGCGCCTACCTGGCGCTTCGCTTTAGCTTCTTATCGAGAATCGGGGAGACCGTGGCGACGTCGAAGCCCGCGTTCAACCGCGCCCCGTCGATGAAAAACGTCGGCGTGCCTTCCACATCCGCCGCTTCGCCCTGCCGCTCCTCCGCCGCCACCCGCTTGGCGTACACGTGGGTGTCGAGATCCTTGTCGAAGCGCTGCATGTCCAGCCCTAGCTCGCGCGCCCAAACCTCGATGCGCGCCCGCGAAATCGACCGGAAGTTCTCGTACATCTTGTCGTGCAGCTCCCAGAATTTTCCCTGCGCCTGCGCGGCCAGCGACGCCTCCGCCGCCAGCTCCGCCTGCGAATGATTGTCCAGCGGGAACTGCTTGAACACGAATCGCACGTCCTTCGGATATTTCGCCAGCACTTGCTTTACCTGGCTGACCGCCAGGGCGCAGTACGGTCACTGAAAATCCGAAAACTCGACGATGGTGATCTTCGCGTTCACCGGCCCGCGGATCGGATCGCCGTCAATCGAAATTTTCACCGGATCGCTCAGCAGCGGCGGAGGCTCGGACGCCATCTTCACGATCGCCTCGTGAATATCCTTGCCCGTTTTGCCCGCCGCGGCCATCTTGACGATCAGATCGCCAAAGCGGCGGCTGAAGGCGCACTGCGGATCCACCGTCCGGCATTCGGCAACCTTGTAATTGCATCCGCAGTTGCACGTCTCCGAACGCAG
>JAJPIT010000041.1 GCA_021324615.1 Terriglobia bacterium
AACAGCAGCACGAAGATCGGAGCCGCGGCCAGGATCGCCGAATAGCCCAGGCTACCCGCGAGGGGGGTAAAATTCTGCTGCCACATGGGCCAGCCTCCACTGAGGAACGCAGGGGCTCCCAAGCGTGAACAGGCCGCCGGCCGGCCCGCCGGGATCCCCCGCAAGGGTCAATCTACGGGTTGAGAGCAAACTGCAATTCTCGCATAAAAGTTCGGGCGCGGGCCGCCGGACGCCGCCGGAGCCGTTTGCGGAAATGCCCGGAGCCGCGCGGCGAAGGCGCGGCCTGCGATCTGGTGTATTGGTCTGACCTGTGGGCAAATATCCGATCCTACATCCGCCGCCAAAATGCTGTCAAGCATCGGTCTGGCGGAGGGCCGGCGCGCCGCTGTAAAGTTGAAGAAGCCGGTGGGTGAACCCGCTTGAGGCGCGCATCTTCCTTCGTTCGCGCCGCTCGCTTGCCATGACGCTTCCCATTGACGATCTGCTGCCGCGAATTCTCCAGGAGCTTCGCCAGGGACGCCATCTGGTGATCGAAGCTCCGCCGGGCGCGGGAAAGACGACGCGCGTTCCGCCGGCCCTGCTGGAGCTGGGACGCGGCGAGGTCCTCGTGCTCGAACCCCGGCGGCTGGCGGCTCGAATGGCCGCGCGGCGGGTCGCCAGCGAAATGGGCGAGCCCCTCGGCCAAACCGTGGGGTATCAGGTGCGCTTCGAGGATGTGGGTGGCTCCCGAACCCGGCTGCGATTCCTGACCGAAGGCGTGCTGACGCGCCGCATGCTCGCCGATCCGCAGCTCGGCGGCGTCGATACCGTGGTGCTCGATGAGTTTCATGAGCGCCATCTCGACAGCGATCTCGCTCTGGCGCTGCTCAAGCGAACCGGCAAACGAATCGTGGTGATGTCCGCCACGCTCGATGCCGGTCCGATCGCGCAATATTTGAACTGTCCGGTGTTGCGCTCCCAGGGAAGACGCTTCGATCTGCGGGTCGAATACACGCCGTATTCCAACGCCCCGCTCGAGCAGCAGGTGGCCTCCGCGCTGGAGCGGCTGCTTGCGGAGGGCCTGGACGGCGACGTTCTTGTTTTCCTGCCCGGCGCGGCGGAAATTCGCGGCGCGGCCCGCGCTCTGGAGCGTTTCGGCCTTCTCACCGTCCCCCTGCACGGCGATCTTCCGCCGGAGGAGCAGGATCGAGCCGTCGCTCCCGCTGGCCGGCGCAAAGTGATTCTCTCCACCAACGTCGCCGAAAGCTCCATCACTGTGGAGGGCGTCACGGCGGTGATCGATAGCGGGCTGGCGCGCATCGCCATCGATTCGCCATGGACCGGACTGCCGGCGCTGAACGTGCACCGCATCAGCCAGGCGTCGGCGGCGCAGCGGGCCGCACGCGCAGCCCGAACCGCTCCCGGGCGCGTCATTCGCCTGTATACCGCCGAGGACTTTCATCGCCGCCCCCTGGCGGAGGTCCCGGAGATCCGCCGGCGGGAGCTGTCGCAAATCGTGTTGCATCTCCGCGCCATGAACATCGCCTCGCTGGACTGGCTGGAAGCTCCGCCGGAGACTGCCCTCGCGGCAGCCAACGCCTTGCTCGACCGCCTGCAAGCGTCGCCGGAAATGGCGCGGCTGCCGCTGCCGCCGCGTCTTGCGAAACTCGTGTGCGAAGGCGCGCGCCGCGGCGTTCCGGAATCGGCCTGCAAGATCGCGGCGGTCCTCAGCGCAGGCGAGCGGGGCTCCCCGGATCTGCTCGCCCTCGCCGAATCGGGCGCCTGGCAGCCGCAAACGCGGCGCGTCTTTGAACAACTCCGCCGCTGGATCCCCGGCCGGGACCGCGCCGGCGACGCGGAGATTCTGCAATGCGTGCTCGCGGCGTTTCCCGACCGCGTCGCGCGGCGGCGCAACGCCGATGAAATTCGGCTCGCCTCCGGCGGCTCCGCCATCTGCCGCGATTGCCGCCACGAATTTCTGGTCGCCATCGACGTGGAAGAGCGCCGCGAGCGCGGCCTGCCGCGAGTCCGCCTCAGCGCGCCGGTCGAGCCCGAATGGCTGCTCGATCACGCCGTCGAGCGCTCCCGTCTGGAATGGAATCGCGCGGCCGAGCGCGTCGAGCAGGTGACCGCGCTCCTTTATGACCAGCTCGTGATCGAGGAAACGCGCGCGCCCGCGCCACCTTCCGAGGAAACTTCGCGCCTGCTGGCGGAAAAAGCCCTCGAAACGGACCTCGGCCGCTTCGCCGATCGCGGAGAATTGAACCGGCTGTGCGCCCGCGCGGCATTCGCCGGTATTCCAATCGATATACCGGCCGCGCTGCGCGGGCTGTGCCGCGGCCGGAACAGTTTCGCCCAACTGGCCGGATTACTGGAGGCGATTCGACCGCCGCGCCTCGATCAGCTCGCTCCGGAACGGCTGGCGTTGCCCGGCGGCCGGCAGGTGAAGGTGCATTACGAACCGGGCAAGCCGCCCTGGATTGAATCGCGCTTGCAGGATTTCTTTGGAATCCGTGAAACACCGCGCATCGGAAATACGCCGGTGGCCGTTCATCTGCTCGCGCCCAATCGCCGGCCGGTGCAGATCACCACCGATCTGGCCGGATTTTGGGATCGGCTCTACCCGCAACTGCGGCGCGAGCTTTCCAGAAAATATCCCAAACACCAGTGGCCGGAAAAAGCCGGATAAAGCGCCCGCTGCCGCGCCATCCGTCGGCAGAGAAAGATTACACCAGTGTTGACACGTGCGCGGAGGGCATGGTATCCCATAAACGTGCGCCGCAGGCGCCCGCGGGTTCGCGCGAAGGGCTGAGCCCACTGCCTCCCGAGTAAAATTCGCTGCACGTCGAAATCCGTGCTGCCTGATTGCGAACCGCAGGCTGAAGCATGGAGGAAATATGACGTCGCAGAAGTTACCTGAGCGCGCCAATCTGGAGCAGCTCAAGAAACAAGCTAAAGACTTACTGCACGCCGCGCAGTCCGGCGATACGGCGGCGATGGAGCGGTTTCGCGCTCTGCCGGCGTTCGCCAGCGGGGTTGAAGCAGCGGCTTTGGCCTTGCATGACGCGCAGTCCGCGATCGCCCGCGAGTATGGGTTCTCATCGTGGAAGGAACTGCGGGAGCAAGTGGAGATGCAGTCGCTGTCCTTCGCGGCGGCGGCCGAGGAGTTCTTGCGGTGCGCCACCGGCGGCGCCCTGGAGAGGGCGATGGCGCTGCTCGGAGCCTTTCCCGGCATCGCGCACGCGAGCCTCTTCAGCGAGCTGGTGCTGGGAGACGCGGCGGCAGTAGAGGGCCGGCTGGCCCAGGACGCAGCGGCGGCGGTACGGCCGGGCGGAGTTCGGAACTGGCAGCCGATCTTATACGTGTGCCATACCTGTGTCTCCAAGGGCGAAGGACTGGTGGGGATTGCGCGGGCGCTGCTGCGCCGGGGCGCGAATCCGAATGCGGAATACCATTGGAACTGGCATCCGGAGTTGCCGCGAACGGCACTCTGGGGCGCGCTTTGCGCAGTGGAGTCCCTGCCGCTGGCGGAGGCGCTGCTGGAGAGCGGCGCCAATCCGACCGACGGTGTCTCGACGCATATCAACGCGGGCGCCGGGAACCTGGCGGCGCTGGAGCTGCTTCACCGCTTTGGCATGAATGTGAATGGGATTCCGGGGGGCGTGCCGCCTCTGCGGTACATGATGTCGTGGTCGCGGACGCCGGACGGTGCGAGGTGGCTGCTGGAGCATGGTGCTGACCCAAACCTGGCGTGGGGCGAGCTCCACGACGCGCCCCTGCATGTCGCCGCGGAACGGTGGGATGTGCCGATGGTCGAGCTACTGGTGCGCTATGGCGCGGACATTCACCGGCGCCGTGCGGACGGGCGCACCCCGTATACTCTGGCCGAACTGCACGGGAACCGGGAGATCGCCGAGTGGCTGCTGGCGCACGGGGCCAAAGACGAACGGTCGCCGCTGGAGCGGTTTGTTTCAGCCTGCGCGAGCGGCGATCGGGCGCTCGCCGAGGCCATCCTTGGCGAGAAGCCTGAGCTTCGCGGCGCGCTGAAGCCGGAGCATCATTTGATGATGCAGAGGCCGGCGGAGCGGGGCGACGCACGAGTGTTGGAGACGATGCTGTCATGCGGTTTCGACCCGAACTTTGGGGACAAAGACAATGTGACGGCGCTGCACCGGGCGGCGATGGCTGGCCACGTCGAAGCAGTCCGAGTGCTGCTGGCGCATGGGGCGTCGTTGACAGCCGTCGATGGGATGTTCGCGGCGAGTCCGCTGGTGTGGGCAACGGAAGGCTGGAGCCATCCGGCGGAGGGGTCGGACCACGTAGGTGTGGCGGAGCTGCTGATTGCGGCGGGGTCGCCGGTCGGGTGGACGCCGCCGGAGGGGGCGCCCGATCCGGAAGGAACCCTGGAGAGATTAGAAGAGTTGTGCCGGCGGGCAGCCCAGAGAGCGCTGGCGCGCCGACCCGAAGCAACCTGATAAAATCGGCGCCATGGAGAACGTGCCGCCGATTCAGGCGATTCTGGAAAGCCAGACCCGCTGCAAGTCGTTCACGCGCGTGAGCACCATGCAGTTTTTCCGCGATGAACAGTCTCGCACGCGCGTCGAGCAGAGTGGCCTGGCCAGCATTCACGATCCGATAAGCGGCCAGAGCTACACCCTGGATCCGGCGAAAAAACTCGCGTTTCCCGGAGCGCCGAAAGTGCCCGGCATGGCTTTTCCGAAAATTCCGGCGGTCCCGGGCGTGACGCTGCCGCAGATGCCGGGGATGCGGATTCCGCAGGCGCCAGGCGCATTGCCGCAAGCGCCGCAGCCGCCCAAGGAAATCGCGGACCTGGGCCAAAAGACCATTGACGGCATCAAAGTCTCCGGCAAGCAGTTGGCCTTCACGGTTCCGGGCAAGCCCCAGCCGCTGATGGGAGAAGTCTGGACTTCGAAGGATCTCCAACTGCCGATTCATTCCACGGTCACCGATCCGGCCACAGGCTGCGTCATGCAGACGCAGATGAAAAATGTGCAGTCCGGCGTGAAGCTCGATCCGGGGATGTTCAAGGTGCCGGCCGATTTTAAAATCGCTGCTCCGCCGGCTTCACCGAAATAGAAATCTTCAGCGCGTCGTCGTCCGGATCCTCTCCAGCTCGGGGAGACGGGATGCGAGACCCGGCAAAGGGGTGGGAATCGGGTACGCGTCCCGACGAGTCTTTCGCCCGCGCACGCGGATTCCGCTCCCCACACGCTTACGGCCGACGTCCGGTTAGCCTCGCAAATCCGGCCGGGCTTCGTGTCTTGAGGCCTTGGACCGGAGCCCCGCGCCCCGGACGTTTTCCGGAAGCGACACCGGCCGCTCCGTCGGCGCCGCTCAGGCCTGGCGCGCGCTGACCACCGACAACCGGGCGCAAACTAAGCATCCTGCGCGGCTAAGGCCAAAGTTTGAGGCGCCGCGAGGTTTAGCTCGTAGATGGTCTCGCACTTGTTCGGATCCGCAAAATCAATCATTACGATATTCGGCATGGTTGTTCTGATGGCCTGTCCCATAACCGGGGAATCGGGCGAAATCTCAACCAGTAAACCATTGTAGTATTCTGCATATTGCCTCAGGCCAGATCTCCAGAGCGCTTTCATTCTTTCCACGTTCGGAGGCTGCCACATCTTGTCATTCCGTTTTCTGATGCTCCCCATGAGTCCGGTGGTGGTCCAGTACATCATCCGGATCACTTCCAGGGGGGCCCATTGGGCTCTCTCCAAAATTCTTCCCTGCCTCTTCACGTTCTGCGATATCTTGTGAAATGGCTTGAATGGAGACGTCCCGCCCTTGCCGAAATATTGGAGCCCGTTGAAATTTGGATTGTAGGACGCTCCTTCCTCGTTGAGATTCTTCCATTTAAGGATCCCGTCCATCTCCGTGAATGTATCGCTAACCTCATTGAACCCGATGGACGAAAACAGCACAACGACCTTACCAGCCAAGCGCGAGATCGGGGTGACATTCAAGTTGCCCCCTCCCGTGTATATGGCATCGCCCAGAGTAAAAACACAGGCTTGGGCGATAAGCCGCCAGTTCGTGGACTTATCGAATTTAAGCAGCAGAAATTCACTGGGAGCTACGTTCGTAACGAACTCCCTGGCGTGCTCCAGTATCCTTTCGAGCCCGAAACCGAAAGCGCCGGCCCTCAGCTTGGTCCGCTTCAAAGCAACGGGGCCGATTCCGTCCATTAAGCGTACTTTGGTCTCTTTTTTCTGGAAGGCGCCATCGGCATGAAATGCTTTGAGTTCCGCTTTCTTTGGCTCGCCAGGGCCTCCCGGGACGGTCGCCGCGGCAATTCGGAGGTCAAAAAAGCGGACTCCAGAACACGCCTGTTGCAAGATGTTCAAAGACTGCGTTTGAACGTTGGATCCGCCCTCCGTTATGCCCGCGTCATGACTTCCCGCAATCACGATTTCATGCAGTTTTTTATTCGTACCTAAATCGCTGTACCGAATCACGTTTTAAACCTCCTTTCACGCTCCTTCCTTCTGTTTCTCCTGACTGCCCGCACTTGCTGTAGACGGCCAGCCCCAATTTTTCCAGTGATACGACCATCAATCCAGCATCACAACCAGCAGCTCCAATTCGGGCTTGGCGATATCCTCCGGGACGAAGATCGAAATTTTCTGCGACTTCACCACTCCATCCCAGAGGATTCCGCTTTGATTGAGCGCGAAGTACTGCCGGGACAGCTTCACCGGAACCGACGCCGGCGGCACCGCGGTGTGGCGTAGGGAGATCCCCGGCAGCGCGTTGCGCACCAGCCGCTGAATTTCCGACGGCGAGGACGCCTTGAACAGTTTGGGAACCTGTTTGATGACCTCCTCCACGCCCATCTGCGCGCCCACCGAAAGGTAAAACTGCGTTCTTTTGAAATAGTCTTCCTTGATCTCACCGGACCAGATCGACTTTTCCGTAAGCGAAAGCGGGATGGCGATGCACTTGGACGGGATGGCGGTTTCCAGCAGAACCCGGATCTTCTCGTCCAGCTCGGTAAAACATTTTCCCAGATTTTCGTGGTCGTAATCGGGCAGATTGCGCGCGTGCTCCTCCAGCGAAAAGCTGGACAGGGCCCCGGCCAGCCCGAGCATGATCAGATACATCATCTCCGGATGGCGCCGGCGCGCCGTCCATAAATGCTTCAACTGCGGCAGATACGTGTTGGCGGTGTGCAGCAGCCAGAAATTGGCCGTATCGCCGGGGCCGAATTCGGCCAGGCTCCGCCCGCCCTGGCGGCGCAGATTGGAAAGCGAAGCCGATTTGGCCGCCAGCAGTTCGATCAGGCGTCGAAGCATGAGCAGCAGGTACTCGCTCGAATCGATGGACAGCGCGGCCGGAATGAAATCCGGCCGCAGGATATAGGTCCCCGCGGCGCTGCGCGTCACGCAGGCGATCCGCAGCGAGACCGCGCCATCCAGCGACTCGCCGCCGAACACGATGCGAAAGTTCTTTCGCGCAAGCTGCACCGGTTTCTGTTCCTGGCCGCCGGCCTCGTCCAGAATCATGTGCGTTTCGGCGATGTAACGGGTTCCGGCGCCGCCCGCCGGCTGGCCGTTATGGACGGTGACATTCCTGCCGCGCGGCTTGGCCTCGGGAACCGCCAGAAACACCTCCAGCTCGGGATCGGTCGGCGCGAAGTATTCGCTGATCTCGCGCCCTGGGGGCGGCTCGTCCGACTCCGGAATATTAAAAACCAACCCGTCGGGAAAAATCCCCCGGCAGTGGCGGAGCGTGAAGATTCCGTTGGAAAGCGCCTCCAGATCGATCGAAAGGCCGGCCAGCCCCCAGTTGCAGGAAGAGGAGCAATCCGCGCGGAAGCGGATGTGCTGCTCGAAGTATTCATCCTGCGCCTGAAAATGTTGCGGCGTCAGGAACATCCCCTTGGTCCAGACGACGCGCTGCAATTGCTTCATAGCGAACGAATCCTAAGTATACAAAGAGCCCATCAGCCGACCAACACCATGGGATGGCCTTCAATAATCACGCCGCCATGGCCGGTCATGTCGCCCATCCGCGCCGCGGGAAGGCCGGAAATCAGCACCGTCGGCGAGCCAATGGCGATCATATCCAGCGGGCCCACGCAGGTCGCCAGATCGGTTACGCGAGCCGCGGGGAGGCCCCCGATCAGCACGGTGACGGCGCAGGGCGGGATAATCGGTCCGCCGACGTGCGGCACCGGACCGGGATCCACCAGCGGGCAGGTGTGCATGTCGGTGACGCGGGCCGCGGGCATTCCCATATCAGGCTTCCTTCTCCCAAATCTTCAGATCATTGGCGCGGCGCATGCCGGCTTCGAAAAATGCGCGCAGCAGCTCGGCGGCCCGCTGCGGTTCCAGCGCCACGGCCAGCGCGATCGCTCCCGCCGCCATCTTTCCGCAAAGCGTACGCGGCGCCTCCGGCGATACGGGAGAATCCGCCGGGCCGATGCTCCCTCCGCTGTAAAACACCGCCATACCGAGACATCCGGCGGGTGTCGCGATTCCAGCCCGGTCGGCCGCTTCGCGCACCGCGCGCCGCCGCTGCTCGTCCGGCTCTCCCAGCCATTTGTCCACCGCCTCCAGGACTTGATCCGCACCCGGTTTTTTGAGAACAGGTTCCACCGAACGGATGGCCGAGAGCGCCCACGCGATCGCCTCGGCCCGCGGCAGCGCCTGAGCCAGCGCCCCGATGGCGGCCCGGATCTCGCCGCCGCGCGCGATCTGTTCGAGCATGGTGCGCGCCGGCAGGCCGGATTGCGCCATCCGCCGGGCGTCTTCGTTCAATTCCGCGAGATCGCAAAGTTCCTGTGCCGTCATCTCTCAGTTGATCATCGTAATGCCGCCGGTCAAGCTCAGCTCCCCGTCGGCGGTAACCTCAATGATCGGCGCGTCGGCGGAAATCAGAATCTGGCCCTGAACCGTGATGTTTAAACCGGAAATGGTGATCCCCATCTGATTGATCACAATGCTGTTTTCCCCGACCTTCAAGGTGATCGACTGAAGCGCCTCCATGGTGATCGAGCCCAGATCGGCCTTGGTGCTCTGATTGCCCATATTCAGCAAGATCGTCTGATTGCCGGTGTGGAGCGTGATGGTCTCGTCGCCCTGGTCGATGGTCTTGGTTTCGTTCCGGATGATGGTGGTGGTGCGGTCATTGCCCACCGTGCGCGTCTCATCGTGCTCCACTTCGGTGGTCAGATCCTTTTCGGCGTGCAGCAGCACCATTTCGCTGCCCATCTTGTCCTCGAAGCGAAGCTCGTTGCAGTTCGATCCGCTTCCTCCCTTGGAGCTGCGGGTTTTGATGCCGCTCTGCGTCTGATTGGCGGGCAGGGTGTAGGGCGGCATCTGTTCGGCGTTGTAAACACGTCCGGTGATGACCGGCCGGTCCGGGTCGCCTTCCAGAAACTCGACGATGACTTCCTGGCCGATGCGCGGCAAAAAGATCGCGCCCCAGTTCTTGCCGGCCCATTCCTGGCTCACGCGAACCCAGCAGGAGCTGTTCTCGTCCCGTTTCCCCACGCGGTCCCAGTGAAACTGCACTTTCACGCGTCCGTATTGATCGGAGTAAATTTCTTCCCCGCTGGGGCCCACCACCAACGCCGTCTGGAGCCCGGCGATCAGCGGCTTGGGAGTCACGCGCGGCGGCCGGTATGGCGCCGAAGCGGGAACCGCCTCGAACTGGTTGACGTAATCGGCGCGAGGCTCCGGCGTCGTCTCAAACGAGCTGGTCTTCATGGTAAGGCTCAGCCGGGTGATCAGATATTCGACGTTCAGATCGTCGCGGTAATGATCCTGAAGCGTGAAGGTGAATCCGGCGACGAAGGCCCGCGTGCCCCCCGATCCGCGGATGATCTTTTCCGCTCCCTCCCGCTCTTCCAGCCGAAGGCGCGCGTAGCGTTCCCCGGCGCCGCGGTCTTCGTATTTCCCCGGATAGTCGTAAATCTCCTCGCCGCCCTGGCCCTCGGCGTTGACCATCAGGTTGTTGTTCGGCGTGGTGAAGTTGTAGTCCTCCAGCGTCACCAGCCCGGGCTGGGCGGCGACGGTGTATTCGAGCTTCTCGATGATGTCGTCCTCCAGAGACGAGGTCTGTTCCACCCACACCCGCGCCTTGCTCTGATGCGGACACGGCTCGCATGCGGAAACATTGTCGGCCAGCACCAGTTCATGCTTGTCGGCGCTGTGCTTGAAGTAATAAAAAATTCCCTCCTCTTCGAGCAGCCGCGAAACAAAGTCGAGCGAAGATTCCCGGTATTGCACGCAATATTCCCGCGGGCTGTAGGATCCGTACAGGGCCAGGGAAAAATCGGTGAATCCGTGCTCGGTGAAGATCTTTTCGACGATCGCGGGCACCGACAGGTTCTGAAAAATCTTGCAGTCCCGATACAGCGAGAGGAACCACAGCCAGGGCCGGATCACCGCCTGATACGAAGTGAGCACGTCCTTGCGGCCGCGCTGCACGAAATGGCTGACCCGGCCGTGGATATAGCGCGAATCTCCGCTGGCAAGATCGATCTCGACGTGAACCGCCTTGCGGATCAGGGCGTCGGCCGAAATCGAATCGTTCTCGCTAAGCATATCCAGGCGGAACTCGAAGGGCCGCGACACCGCTTCGCTCCCCTCGATGTTCTCCAGCAGCAGAACGTCCGGGCCGAGCGGGGTGTAAACCCGCATCGGCCGCTGGGCTTGTGTGAATGAAGAGGCCATTGGTCAGCGCTCAGGAATAAGAGTAAGTAAATTCGCCGTTTTCGCCGATGCCGGTGCGGATGCCCTGCGGCTTGCGTCCTTCGGCGATGTGCTCCAGCAGTTTCCGCGAAATGTCCGGAAGCAGCGAGTTGGTGAGAATATTATCGATGTTTCTCGCGCCGCTCTCCACCTCCGTGCAGCGCCGCGCCACCTCCTCGACCAGCGCGCCGTCATAGCTGAAATCAATTTTGTGCGTCTCCAGCAGCCGCCGCTTGATCTTTTCCAGCTTCAACAGCACAATGCGCTTCAAGGCTTCATCGCGCACCGGGTAGTACGGAATGATCACCAGCCGGCCCAGAAACGCGGGCTTGAAGATTTTATCGAGCTCCGGTTTGAGCGCCTTGACCAGCCCCTGATGGCTCGGCATGGTCTCCGGATCGGCGGTGAGCTTCATCACCGTTTCCGTGCCCGCGTTGGTGGTCAGGATGATGATGGTGTTCTTGAAATCGATCTGCCGTCCTTCGCCGTCTTCCATCACGCCCTTATCGAAGACCTGGAAGAACAATTCGAGCACGTCGGGATGCGCTTTTTCAACTTCATCCAGCAGAACCACCGAGTAGGGCCGGCGCCGCACCGCTTCCGTCAGCACCCCGCCCTCGCCGTAGCCGACATATCCGGGAGGCGAACCCTTGAGCGTCGAAACGGTGTGCGCCTCCTGAAACTCGCTCATATTGATCGTGATCAAGTTGCGCTCGCCGCCATAGAGCAGCTCGCTCAGCGCCAGCGCGGTTTCGGTCTTGCCCACGCCCGACGGTCCGGCGAGCAGGAACACGCCGACCGGCTTGCCGGGATCCTCAATGCCGGCGCGCGAGGTGCGGATGCGCATCGAAATCACCTGAAGCGCGTGGTCCTGGCCGATGACGCGCGCCCCCAGCCGCTGCTCCAGCGAAAGCGCGACCTGCACCTCGTCGGTCAACATCTTCCCCACCGGGATGCCGGTCCAGCCGGAGATCACCTCGCCCACCAGATTTGCGTCCACCGCCACGCGCATCATCGGCGATTCGCCCTGCACCGCTTCCAGCTCGCTGTACAGCCTGCCCAGTTCCTGGCGCAGCGCCGCCGGATCAATGGCCGGCTGCGCCGCCGTCCCCGCTTCTCCGGCGGGCGCCGGATGCGCCGCCGCCTCAAGCTGCGTCCGGATCTCACGGATCTGCCTCACCAGTTCGCGCTCCTTTTCCCATTGCGCGCTCAAGCCGGCAAGGCGCTGCTCGGTCTTCGCCTTGAGCGAGGCCAGCGCCGCCAGCCGCTCGGAGTGATCGGCGCCGGCCGAGGACTCGCGTTCGAGAACGCGCATCTGTACCGCGACGTCGTCCAGAACCCGGTGGCAGTCCTCAATCGGGCCCGGCGTGACATTCTGTCCCAGGGCCAGGCGCGCGCAAGCCGTATCCAGCACGCTGACGGCTTTGTCCGGCAACTGGCGGTCCGGCAGATAGCGATGCGACAGCTTCACCGCAGCCTCCAGGCCTTCGTCCAGAATGCGCACCTGATGATGATTTTCCAGCGCCGGAATGATCCCGCGCAGCATCATCGCACACTTTTTCTCGTCCGGCTCGTCGACCTTGATCATTTGAAAGCGCCGCGTCAGCGCCGGATCCTTTTCGAAGTATTTCTTGTACTCCGACCACGTCGTCGCCGCCAGCGTCCGCAGCTCGCCGCGCGCCAGCGCCGGCTTCAACAGATTCGCCGCGTCGTTTTGTCCCGCCGCGCCGCCCGCGCCGATCATGGTGTGCGCCTCGTCGATGAACAGAATGATCGGCGTCGGCGAGGACTTCACCTCCTCGATCAGCCCCTTGAGCCGGTTTTCGAATTCGCCCTTCACGCCTGCCCCGGCTTGCAGCAGCGCCAGATCCAGCGTCCGCAGGCGCACATTCTTCAGCACCTCGGGCACGTCGCCCTGGGCGATGCGCAGCGCAAATCCCTCCACCACCGCGGTTTTGCCTACGCCCGCTTCGCCCACCAGAATCGGATTGTTCTGCCGCCGCCGGGTCAGAATATCCACCACCTGGCGGATTTCAAAGTCCCGGCCCAGCACCGGATCGATCTTGCCCTGTTTGGCGCGTTCGGTCAGGTCGATGGTGAACTGATCGAGATTCGGAGTCTTGCCGCCAGCCGCCCGCGGCGCGGACTCCGCGTCGTCGCCCCCCGCGGCGGCCGTAAAATCCTTCTCATGCGAAGCCGCGGTGATGTTGAAAAATTCCTGCTTAAGGCCGTCGGCGTTGATCTTCGGCAGCTCCCGGCTGACGTCGCGCACCACCCGGTTCAGTTCTTCGTCGCTGAGCAGCGCCAGAATGGTGTGGCCGGTGCGGATCTGCGTGGCGTTGAACTCCAGCGACCCCAGCGTCCAGGCCTGCTGGAACATCCGCACCAGCGTGGGGCTCAGCGCCGGATTGCGCGCGTTGCCCGACTTCAGGTGGTCGAGCGAGCGGGTCAGCTCGGCCGCCAGCCGCGAACGGTCGATGCCGT
Source organism: Terriglobia bacterium (assembly GCA_021324615.1). Classification (GTDB taxonomy): domain Bacteria; phylum Acidobacteriota; class Terriglobia; order Bryobacterales; family Bryobacteraceae; genus Palsa-187. Next base: position 13,185 of record JAJPIT010000041.1, read on the forward strand.
AATGCTTAACAATCGCGGCAAAGTCGCCTTCATTCTGGTCCAGCAGCTTCATCAGGTAATGCTCGATCTCCACGTCGTAATGGGTCCGCGAAAGACACAGGCCGGCGGCGGCCTCCAGCGCAGCCCGCGATTCGCTGTTGCATTTCCCGATCAGTGCTTTTAAATTTACGCCCATGATTCTTCTCCCAAGGAAACGATCGCGTCATCCGGATCGTGATCGAACTCTTCTGTTTTCGCCCAAGAACACAGCCCCAGCGGAAGTTCGCTGCCGCCGCCCAGATCGTAGGCCGGCACTTCGCCGCGCGCCAGCACCAGTTGCGCATCGAAAGCCACCTGGCCGCCCGAATAAAACCGCGTGAGCGCCCGCAGCGCACGGCAGCCGGCCGAACCCGGCAGAAATTCGCGGTAGCGCGCCAGCGTGAGCGGCCCCAGCCGGATGCGCGCCTTGGAGGCATGATCCCACACCTGATCGCCGGCCACCGCCCCCAGTCCGAGCTGGCGCGCCGGCGTCTCTTCCGCAATCATTTCGCACTGCGATTCGCGCGGCAGATCGTGCCAGGCGCCCACGAATTGCAGCACCTGGGCCGGCACGCCGAAATAGTCCTCGATGATGTTCTTCAACGCCGACGCAGACCGTGGTTGCAGCCCCAACAGGCCCGCGTAATAGACCAGCGCCGCATCCGGTATGTCCTGCCGCTTCTCCAGCCCCGCCGTGCCGATCCCGGTCAGATCCTTCAGGTACGGCGATACCCCGCCGTCTTCGGTGTAGGAAGCCGTTACCCGGTACTTGCGCTGCGCCCGGTAAAACAGCGAAATCACCCGGTGATGGAACAGATCGAAAAAATCGCCCATGGCGCGGTCCCGCGCCCAGCGCCGCTCGATCACCGTGACCGTATAGATGTGCGGCAGAACGCCGGAGGGACCGGTAAGCCCCATAAAGTTCACCGCGATCACCGGCGGCCCGTCCTCCGGCCATTCGATTTCTTGGATTTCGCTCGCCGGAAAGATCAGGCGGTGATTCACCCGGAACCGCGCGATTTCCGCCGCAGGATGCGCGAAGCCCCCCACCGGCTCGCGCTGGGAATAAATCCGCTCCAGCAACTGCACCGCCTGGAAAAACTCCACTTCCCAGGGGCACCCCTTCAGCAGCCGCAGCAGATGCGTGTCGGCGGCGCTCAAATCAGCACCCGATCGCCCGTCCGGGGTTGCCATTGGCGCAGCACCTCCTTTCGCTGCCGCGTGCGGGCGGCCAGAATCGTGAAGCTGTTCAGCGACACGTAATGCCCCAGAAAGCGCTCCAGCAGGCTGGCGAACAGGTAGACGCCGGCGCCGGTAAACTGCTCCTCGTCGAACTCGATCTCCACGCGGCGCCCGCGCACGAAACTCACCCCTTCCTCGGACGTAATCTGGGTCAGCGCCGGACGGCTGCTCACGTTGACGATGCCCTGGATCTGCCGCTCGTGAAAGGCCAGATCGGCGAAGTTATACAGCCGCAGCAGTTCGCGCAGCGCCGCCGCCCCGCCTTCGACGATCGACAGATAATTCAGCGAAAGCTGGGAAATCAGCCGCCAATGCAGCGCCTTTCCGAGCGGCGGCTGGATCACCGCCGTGGGTTTCAGCAGCGCCGCCGCGCCGCGCACCGGCCCGCCGCCCTCCAGCTCAAAGTCCGAGTCCGCGCCTCCGAATGGCAGGTGGCTGGGCAGATCGCGGTTGAAACAGGTCAGCCGCAGCGTCAGCGAGTCCTCATCGGGCAGCGCCGGCCGGCCCGTCAGATCGGCAAAGGACAGATACATGTCCGTCGCGCCGTCGGTGCGCCAGCCGCACTGCCGGCGCGTGGCGAACCAGAACGCGCGCGCCGAGGTCGAATCGTGATGAAACGAGTACAGCGGGGCGTAGCGCGTCGCACTGGCGGCGCGCGGCTTCACCCCCAGCACCTCGTCGATCGAAAACGTCTCCATGCTCTGCCGCCGCCGCGCGTCGGGCACCACCAAATATTCGTGAACGCGCTGGCTCAACAGAATCGGTTCCGAGGTCTGCTCAAACAGATTGATCACCGGCGTGCAGCCCAGCCGCAGCGTCCCGGCCCCGACACCCGCCTCCAGAAGCTGCTGCCGCTCGGCCCGCTCAAACGGCGAAAACAGAATCAGCACCTCGGCCGCGCCGCCGAAACCGGCGCGCACCACGCGCTCCAGCCCCTGAAGATCGTAAAACAGGAATTTTTGCGGAAACGCGAAATACTCCTGAAGCAGGCGGTACCCGCTGAAGGAGCGCTTGGGATAGGGCAGCAGCGCCTCCTCCTCGGCGAACCCGGCCGGGGTGAGCGCGCTGGCCGGCAGCACCACCGGCGGGCGCTTCGATCCCGGCGCCAGATCGCGCACCACAATCTGCCGCACATTGTTGCCGAGCAGCTCATAGAGCGTATACGCCAGATTGCTGTCGGCGTTGATAAACAGACGCAGCGAGCGGAGCTGGTCGAGCTTTTCGAAGCTGATGTCCTGAAAGCAGCGCAGCTCAAGCCGCAGCACCGCGCGCGTCTCCGGACCAGTGCGCAGCGGGGGATGGATCCGCTCCGGCGTCTTCCACTCCGCCGACTCCACCGCCAGCGGCCACAGCGTGGTGTCAAAGCAGGTCCGGAACTTGCAAGGCGTGCCGGACACCGGGCGCGAGTACAAAAGCGACTGCCGGGGAATCTCAAATCCCGTGGTAAGCTTGCCCTGTTCCGGATCGCTGCGGAACTCCACCACCGAAACCGACGGAATCGGCCGGACATAATGCGGATATACCAGCTCCAGCAGCGATTGCGAAATCTCCGGAAGATCGTCGTCCAGCTTTAAATGAATTCGCGCGGCCAGAAAGGCGAATCCCTCCTGCAGCCGCTCCACGTGCGGATCTTCGCACTTGGTCGGCTCCAGTTGCAGGCGGGAGGCGATCTTCGGATAACGCTCGGCGAACTCCGCGCCGCTCTGGCGCAGAAACGTCAGTTCCCGCTCGTAATATTCGAGCAGTTCATCGCGCACCGGAATCCCCTTGGATCAGATATTGGCCCGAGGCCAGATCCAAAACCGTGTCAAAGGCGACCCGCTCCGGGCTCGGATCCATTTTGAGCAGGGCCTGAATGGTGAAACGGATCTGGCGCGCTTCGCCGGAGGTCGTTCCCTTCTCCTGCACCTGCACCGCGCTGAGCCGCGGCTCAAACGTCGCAATGGACTGTTCAATCATGCTCCGCAGCCGCGCCCGCGCCTTGGGATCGTCGGCGCTCAGCGAAGTAATATCGCCCAAACCGTAGGTGTACAGCGAAGCTTTCAACTCGCGCAGCCCCTCCGGCGGCGGCACCGCCACCGACCGCGTGTTGAGCAGCCATTCCAGATCGCGCCGCACCGCGGCCTTCAGCATGCGGACCGACTGCGCCCGGCTGATCGCCTCATCGGCGGCGCCCTGGTCGCGGTCCATCAACCGATCAAGCACGGATTGCTGAACCAGACGATGATCTTCCCTGGCCATCCCTTACACCGGGCACTTCAGCGCCTGGATCGGGTCCAGGCGGCAGATCCGCAGATAGAGATTTTGCCGCATTCCAATGTCGCCGTCCTGCGCGTGCAGGGCGCGATAGAGCAGCGCCAGCGGCTCGGCCACCATCTCCCCGCTTTCCCACTCCTCCAGCTTGTAATTATCGATCTGCGCCATCAGTTCCTCGAGAATCGGCTGCGCGATGGCTTCGCGGCCGGCCTCCACCAGCACCGCCGCCAGTTGCGTCTTGCGCCGGAACCGGCCGCGCGTGGTCGATTCCTGAGCCTGCTGCCGCTTGAGCAGCTCCACCGCCTCCTCGGTCCGCCCCGCGCGGGCGATGCTGAAAACCTCAAGATCGTCGAACTCGCTCGCGGCGCCGTCGCGGTCGGCCTGGCTGGGACGCGGCAGAGCGCCATCGCCCAACTCCGCCGCCAGCCACTCCCGGGTCTCGCTGTTGGCCGTCGGCGTGTCGTCCATCATGGTCATCTCCACCAGCTCGGGAACCTCGGCCAGATACGCGCGCAGCGCGTTGCGCAGAGCGGACTCCACCGCGGCGTAGTCCGGGCCCAGTTTCGAGCAGGCCACCAGGACATAACGCTGTAAATCCAGCCACCCCCGGCCGCAGGGCTGCCCCATCGCATTCTCGCCGGCCTCCAGCAGCGCCGCCCACTTCCCATCGAGAAGCAGCAGCTTGAGCTGGCTGCGCAATTGGGTGGAAGGAGCCTGAAGCAGCCGCGGGTCCGGCTTTCCCCGCGAAGCCCGCACCTCGCCCCAGCGCAACCCGCGGAGAATCAGGTACGACGCCGGATTGAACGGCTCGGAAGCGCGCAAATAGCGCGCCGCCGAAATCAGCCGGGTGATGGCATCATCGCGCGACACCGGCTCGACCGTCAGCGTGCCGGCCGGCGCCGCTTCCGCCGGCGCCTGCTCCGCCCCGCCCGCCTCCGCCTCGGCTTCCACCGGATCGGGATCGATCTCCAGCTTCTTCTTCAACAAAGAAGCCGCGACCGCGTGAACCTCCTCCAGCGCCTTGCGCGTCGGGCCGAAGTTCGGCATGGCGTCGCCGAAGCGCTCCTGCATCTGCTCGATTTCAGCGATGCGGTTCAGCGACGCGGACAAATCGGCCACGATCTGCTTGTAATAGGCCTTGGGGGTCTCCTCAAACGCCTTGTCCCACTCCTCGCCCGCCAGTTTCCCTTCGGCGATCGCCGCCTCCCGCTGCTGGCGCCTGTCGGGCTCGGTGGTCGCCTCGTAGCCGACGAACACATGCGACTCGTTGTACTTGAAAAAGTCGTAGCCGGCGCGCACCAGGGGCACGCTGCGGACCGCGATATCAAGCTTCACGCCGATCCAGGACAACGGCGCCGCGCGCAGTTCCACGTCCCCATCCTCGATTGCGGGATAAAGCGTGTCCCAGAACTTGTCGAGCAGGCCGCAGATCAGATCCAGGCCGGCGCGAAGCCCGGCGTAGCCTTCCAGCTTCAGCAAGGCTTCCAGAAGCCACGCCGCGATTTGCAGATCCTTGGACTGTTTGGCGAGAACGTTGCTGCACAGCCGCAACACCAGCGGCCAGTCCGCCGTCTTCCGGGCGCGCTCCCACTGGCCCTGCGGAGCTTCATCCTCCTGCCGGCGGGCTTCTTTGATCTCGTCGTAAACCGGCTCGTAACGAAGATCCGCTCCGGACGGATTTTCGCCGGGAATCGGAGTGAGCAGTTCCTCCAAATTCAACGGCATACTTTACGATGCGGCCGTCCCGGCGCGGGAAATCCGAAGCTCGCGAATCGACAGCAGCGGAACCTGTTCGCCATCGACCATAAGCATCTTTTGCCCCACCGGAGCGAAATCGCCATCGGGAAGATCCACCCAATCCGTCGCGCGGCCCAGCCGGATCTCGTCATCGCCAGACTCAAACGACAGCGGCGCCAGCGAGGGCAGAAGAATCTCCCCTAACTCCTGCCCCCGAAAGTCCTCGCTCGTGGTAAGCAGCGCCGGCGTCCACAGCAGATCCCGCAGGCGCTTGGGAGGTTCGATCTTCAGGCTCGCCACGTGCGCCCAGGGCAGCCACAGATACTGCCCCGCCGCAAAAACCTCCAGCCGCGCCCCGATCCGCGGATCGCCATCCTCGATCGAGCGGAACGGCTTGCCGTTCAAGCTGCCGCTGATCTCCACCGTGGGCGCCCCATCCAGCGGAAAGGTCCCGGAGCGGAACATCTCCGTCCGCACCCGTTCGGCGTGCAGGGCGCTGCGGTAGAGCAGCGCCCCCATTCCCGCCTCGGGCCCGCTCGAACCCAGCACGTCGAGTTGCTTCTCCGCGCGGTCGAAATTTCCGGCAAAGCACAGCAGTTCAAAGAGAAAAACACGGCGCTGGGCGTCAGAGGGATTGTCCCGCAACTCGCCACCCAGCGCCTCGATCGCTGCTTGTAGCTTTCCGGCGTCGAAAAGCTGCCGGGAAGTCATAGATCTAGGATGACGCGGCAGCCTTGGTAAGATCCCAAGAGCCAATATTTCCGGCGCTCACCGAACCCGTCTTGGTGTCCTGCTTGAAGTATTGAATCTTGACTCCTGCAAACGCGATGCTGATATTCTCGGTCGGCGTATCGTCTCCCCCGCTGGTACCGCCCCAATTAATCGACTCGATCATGACGTTTGTGAAGTCGTATTCAAGGAACGTCGCCTGTTTGCCGGAAGTGCCGGTCGCCTTGCGCATCACCACTTTCGCCGAGCCATAGTGCTGGCCACTGCAGCAGGCGCTGAACAGCAATGGGCTTGCGTTGTCGGTCTTCTTCACGAAGTTGAAGGTGCTGACGCTGACCTTTCCCGCGGAAAGTCCTTCGCTATGCGTGCCCACCGAGGTCGGATTGCTGGCGCCCCAACTGAAGCTGAAAATCTCAAACCAGCCGGTGGCCGGCTTAAGACCCTCCGCGGTTGCTTCTCCTTCGATATTGGGGGAGCCTCCTTCAAAACGTATATAAGTGTCGAATGCCATTTCTCTTCTCCTTTTCGTTTTGTGTGTCGCTGAATGTACCGCTTACTTGGCCGGTTGGGGCAGATCCGCCACCAGGCGCATGGAAATCGTCAGCTCATCCAACTGGAAGTGCGGCCGCAAAAACGCCACCGCGCGGTAACAGCCCGGCTTTCCCGGGATCTCCATGACCTCCACGCGGGCCTCCTTGAGCGGCTTCTGCGCTTTCACCGAAAACGCGGCGTTGTCGTTCGGCACCACATAGTTCTGGATCCAGGCGTTTAAAAACACCTCGGCGTCCTGGCGCGACATATAGCCGCCGATTTTGTCCCGCATCATCGCCTTCAGATAATGGGCAAAGCGGGAGACCGCCAGAATATACGGCAACTGCGCGGAAATGCGCGCATTGGCCGTCGCCGCGGGCTGATCGTAGACCTTCGGCTTCTGTGCCGACTGCACGCTGAAAAACGCCGCGTAATCGGTTCCCTTGCAGTGCACCAGCGGAATGAACCCCAAATCCGCCAGCTCCTTTTCCCGCCGGTCGGTGATGGGCGCCTCCGTCGGACATTTCATCGCCACGTCGCCTTCCCCGGTCCGGAAGGTGTGCACCGGCAAACCTTCCACCAAGCCGCCGCTTTCCACGCCGCGGATGCAGGCACACCAGCCGTACTGCGCGAAAGCCGAGGTCAGCCTCGCTCCCAGCGCCCAGGCCGCGTTGCCCCACAGATACTTGGAGTGATCGGTTCCATCCACCTTCTCTTCATAGTTGAACCCTTCCACCGGAACCGTGTCCTTGCCGTAGGGAAGGCGCAGCAGAATGCGCGGGCAGGTCAATCCGACGTAGCGCGAATCCTCGCTCTGCCGGAAGCCCTTCCAGCGGGCGTACTCCGTGGTGTCGAAAACGCGGCCCAGATCGCGCGGGGCGTCGATTTCGGTGAAGCTTTCCAGATTGAACATCTCCGGCGAGGCGGCGGTGAGGAACGGAGCGTGCGCCGCGGCGGCCACCTGCGAAATCTTTTCGAGCAGCTCGATATCCTGGCCGCCCTTGCCGAATTCGTAGTCGCCGATCAGCGCGCCGAACGGCGATCCGCCGAAGACACCAAACTCCTCCTCATACACCTTCTTAAACAACGCGCTCTGGTCGAACTCCGGGGCCCGCTGCAAGTCCCGCAGCAGCTCCTTTTTGTTGACGTTCAGGATCTTGATCTTCAGCTTTTCGCTGGTTTCGCTGTTGCTGACCAGATACTTCAGGCCGCGCCAGGTGGCTTCCAGCTTCTGAAACTCCGGCGCGTGCATCACCTCGTTCAACTGAATCGAGATCAGATGATCGAGCTGCGCGATGCGCGCGTTGATCATCGCGTCGGTGTCGCGGGCCAGAGTAATCGTGCCCTGCAACACCTCCTTGACGAAATGCTTGATGAGATCCTTGCCCCGGTCGCGCGCCGCCTCATCCTTGGCCAGGCGCCCTTCTTCCACGATCGAGTCCAGCAGACTTTTTTCCTGTGTCGTTTCGGCGGCCGCGGCCGGCGTCGCCTGTTGAGGATCAGCCATTGTTCGCGCCCTCCACTTCCAGCTTCAGCTTCTTCATCTTCTCTTCGTTCTTGACCGTTTCGAGCAGAATATCGTCCAGTTTTTCGTTGCCCTGGAGGCTGCCCCGCAGGTCGGCCAGCTTGGTGCGCAGCTCCAGCATCTCGCGCAGCGGCTTCACCTGGCGGGCGACGTTTTCCGGTTCGAAATCATCCATGCTTTGAAAGCGCAGGTTCACCCCGATGCGGCCGGCGTCGGGATCCTCGCTCAATTTGTTCTCCACAAAGTAAGACAGGTGCGGCTTCATGCTGGCCAGCACGTTGTCGAAGTTATCGAGAGTAACCTCCACAAATTTGCGGTCCTTCAACCGGGCGAGCGGCTCCTCCGGCTGGCCGGTGAAATCGCCTAGAACGCCCATTACGAAGGGCAACTCCTTCAGCTCGATGGCATTGCCAACTTCAACGTCGTAGGTGATTTGAACTCGGGGCGGACGGACCCGCTCCAACTTCTTGTTAATGCTTTCACGCGCCATGACAGGTAACTCCTCTCAGTCCACTCGGCTCGCTCTCCCGCTCAGGGAGAAAGCCAAAACGTTTCGCGAATCAGGACAGCCGATTATACGGAGCGTTACATGGAGAAGTCAATACTGCCCATCGCCTTACCCCACCGGCGCGCTCCTTGCAGAGGACTCGGAATTCTGTTCTTCCGGTGCAACGTAAACTGGAGTAAAATCGGTGGGAATGCTACAATCCGTCGCGATTTCGGATCTGGGGCTTGTCCGGACCAGCAACCAGGATCGTACCTTGATCGATAAGGCTTTGGGATTGTATCTGGTGGCCGACGGCGTGGGCGGCCAACGCCACGGCGACACGGCCGCGGAGCTGGCAGTCAACGCTTGCCAGTACTACCTGCGCGCCTCGCACAACACCGTCGATGTGAGTTGGCCTTTCGGTTATGATGTGGATCGATCGGCGAACGAAAACCGTCTGCGCACGGCCTTTCAACTGGCCAACCGGCAGGTCCAGAAATTACGGCAGCAGTCGCCGGAGCACGCCAACGCGGCGACCACCATTGTCGGGGTTTTGATCGACGGCTCCGTGGCCACGGTCGGAAACGTCGGCGACAGCCGGGTCTATCTGATGCGGGGTAACGTGCTTCAGCAGCTCACTGTGGACGATACCTGGGTGGGACAACTGGTCCGCGAGGGCGCGCTCACCGAGGCGCAGGCGAGAACGCACAGCATGAAAAACGTGGTGACCCAGACCATGGGACTGGAATCGGTGGAGATCCACACCTCCGAACACCGCCTGCTCGATGGCGATATGCTGTTGCTGACCACTGACGGAATCCACGGGATTTTGGAGCATTCGGCGATGTGTTCGATTCTGGCTTCGTGCCGGAGTCTGGAAGAGGGCGCCCGGCGCATGATCGAAGCGGCGCTGGACCGGGGCGGGCCCGATAACGCATCGTGCATTTTGCTCCGCCATGACGCGGCGAGTTCTTAAAGAATGCAACGAATCGGCAAGTACGAACTGGCGGGCGAGCTCGGAACGGGGTCCATGGGCGTCATTTACCGCGCCCGCGACACGGTTCTCGAGCGCGAGGTCGCCCTCAAGACCATCGCGGGCGGAGGCGCGGTCGATCCCGAACTGAAGGAGCGTTTTTACCGCGAGGCCCGGGCGGGCGCGCGCTTGAATCATCCCAACGTGGTGACGGTATACGAGCTCGGCGAGCAGGACGGGCTGCTGTACATCGCCCTGGAGCTGCTTTCCGGATGCGATCTGCGCCAGTTCATCCAGCGGCGGCAGGCGCTTCCGCTGGCTGAGAAAATCGAGGCCATCGCCGGCGTCTGCGATGCCCTTCAGCACGCCCACCAGGCGGGCATCGTCCACCGCGATATCAAGCCAAGCAATATTTTTCTGACCAGCGACGGGGTGGCGAAGATTCTGGACTTCGGCGTGGCCCGCCTTTCGGCGTCGCAGCTCACCATGCTCGGGCGCGTGCTGGGAACGCCTTTTTATATGGCGCCGGAGCAGATTCTGGGCAAGCCGTGCGAGCCGAGAAGCGATCTGTTTTCGGCGGCGATCGTGGCCTTCGAGTTTCTCACCTACGCCCATCCCTTCGCCGGCGAGTCGATTCCCAAGCGCATCATCAATGAACCGCCGGACTCGCTGCTGGCGCGGGATCCCTCGCTGCCGGCGGCGCTGGAGCCGGTGCTGGCGCGGGCGCTGGCGAAGTCGCCCGCCGACCGCTACGCCACGGCCGGCGAATTCGCCGAGGCTCTGCGCAAGGCGCTCGGCAAGGGAGAATCCGCCGCGCGCCCGGCTCCTGCGGCCGCCCCACCGACGCCGCCGGCGCCGACGCTGACCAACGCCAGCACCGAGTACAAAATGTCGGAGATTCTGGCGGCGCTCCAGGAGTTCGACCTGGCGATGGAGCGGGAGAACGTGGCGGCGGCGCGCGCGGCGCTGGCCCGGATCGAGCGGCTCGCCAAAGCCGATGACCGCTTCGCCACCGCCGCCCGGGAGTCGCGCGGCCGCCTGGAAGAGCTCGAGGCCCGGGCGCCAGCGCCGGAAACGTCTCCTGAACCGGTTCTCGCCGCAGCGCCGGAAGGTATCGCAACCGTGGCCGTGTCGCCGCCCGAGGCGCTGCGCGCGGAGGCTCCCACGGCCGGAGCGCCTGTTGCGCCAGCCAGGGCCGCCGAGCCGCCGCGCCCGCAGTATCCTCCGGCGCAGGCCTCGCCGGTCGCGCCTATCTCGTCCGTCTCGCCTGTGTCCGGCGAAGTGACTTCGTTTTTCGCCGCCAAGCCGGAGGCGGCGCAGGCCGCTGCCTTTCCCGCTCCCCCGGCGCCCTCTGCTCCGGCCGCTCCTCCTGCTCCGGCCGCGGCGACGGCCGCCAAAGCCGCGCCCAAGATCGAACCCCCGGCGGAAAGACCGGCGCCACAGCCCAAGCCGGCCGCGGCTACCGGGAAAAAGAGCAATCTGGCGTTGATCGGCGGGATCGTCATCGCAGCTCTGGCGGTGATCGCAGCGGGCGTCTTTTTCATCCTCCGGCCCTCGCCGGCCGTCGCCGTTCCGGCGGCCGCCACGGCGGAGATCGCCGTCGAGCGCGCCGCGATTTTACGCGAGCCTTCCGATTCCGCCAAGGTCGTCGTAAACCTCAAGAAGGGCGATACGGTGAATGTCCTCCAGCCGCCCCGCTCGCTGACGCAGGAGTGGACCGCGGTGCAGTACATCGCCGGCAAAAAGATCTATCCGGCGGGCGCCATCCGGACCTCCGCCTTGACCAACTGGAACAGCGATAAGTCCGACGTCGCCCTCCGGCTGTTGGAGATGCAGGCGCCCGGGGCCGGAGCGGGCGAGGAAGAATGGCGCGCCTATCAGCAGAAACTCTCCGCCTTCATCGAACGCTTTGCCGGAGCTCCGGAGCTGGCGCAGGCGCAAGCCGACCTCAATCAGGCGGCAGGGGCTCTGGCGAATCTGAGCCCGCCCGCAGCCGAAGCGGCGGCGCCCGCAAAACCGGCTTCGCCGGCGCCCGCCGAGGATCCAGCGGCGATGCTGGCGCGCGCGCAGTCTTTTTGGGAAAACGGGCAATATGACCCGGCCGAGCGTCTGCTGCGGCGTCTACTTCAAATCAAGCCGGATTTTTCCGCGGCCAAACAACTGCTCGATAAGGTGCAGAAGGCGCGCAAACTCGAGGGCAAGCCATGAGATTCGCTCCGTTTATCGCTGCGCTGGCGGCCGTTTCCCTGCTCTGGACACCGCATCTGCCGGCGCAGACCGCAAAAGAAGCCAAGAAAGGCGAGGAAAAAGACGATCCGTTTTTCAGCGGACCGCCGTTTTCCCTCGACGATCTGTTGCAGCGCGTGGGCGTGATCGCAGACCGCCGGCTGCGCATCGCCGTTCTGCGGCGCGGCGTAAGTTTTTCGCCGACTCCGGAAGACTATGACAAGTTGAAGAAAGCCGGCGCCAGCGCGGAACTGATTCAGACCATCGCGGTGAAGGCTCCGCCGCCGCCCAAACCGGTCAAGCCCGCGCCGCCGCCCACCGCCGGTCCGCTGTTGCTGGAGTGCGCCCCAGCCGAGTGCGCCGTGAGCGTGAACGGCAAAGCGCGCGGCAGCACCTCGAAGGGGGCCATGGAAGTTCGCGGCCTGCCGCCGGGCGACGTGTTGATCGAGTTTTCCAAGGAGGGTTTCGAGCCGCGGCAGGTCACCATCGCCCTTCATGCCGGCGCGCCGGCCAGCCAGCACGTGCGGCTCAAGCCGAACGCCGCCACGCTGGCGCAGCAGGGCAGGGATCTGGTGGCGAAGATGACGGCCAAGTTCGGCGGCCCGGAGGCGTTGCGGCAGTCCTCGATTCTTTCCGGAACCGGCAACGCCAGCCTGTGGCAGAGCGGTGGGCAGCGCACGGAATGGAAAATGATCTCGAAACTCAAGCTGCCGGCCATGGCGCTGATCGAGATCGAGGGCGCAGGCCTGAAGTGGTGGACTTCGCTTGCCGGAAGCGACTCCAAGGCCGACGGGTCCAAACAGATGCGCGGCGGGCCGGTCGCGGTGGAAATGGAGAAGCTGGTGCGGCTCTATCGCGATTATCAGCCGGCCATGCTGGTGGAGGCGCTGCGAAAGATGAAAGTCAGCGCGGCCGATACCGAGCCGGGCGCCAACGGGGAATGGACGCTGTCCGCCTCCGGCGCCGACCAGTCCCTCACCATTGCGCTGACGCCCGATTTTCTGCCTTCGCGCGTCCGCTACGACTCGGCCTCGGGCCTCGGCTCGGGCCTGGAGATTCTCTATTCCGGCTACGCCGCCATCGGCAAGGCGATGTATCCGAAAACGTTCACCATCCGGTTTGCGGATCAGGCCCAGCACGGCCTGGAGATCCACCTGGATACGGTGAATTTCGAGGCCAATCTGGCGAACCGGGAGTTTCATCGGTGAGGCAGGAGAATCTGGCGCTGCTCTATCAGGGTCTGCTGACCGGAATCGTGCGCATCCGCTCCGGAAAGCAGCCGCTGGCCAACGCGGAGATGTTCCGGCGGCGGACCAAGGAAGCGCTGGGCGAGGTCACCCGCGAGGCGATCAAGCGCGGCTACGCGGCCGAGCATACCATGGAGACGGACTTCGCCCTGGTGGCGCTGCTCGACGAAGTGATCCTCAGCTCGCACGATCCCAGCCGGGAGGCGTGGGCGCAGCGCCCGTTGCAGGAGGAGCTGTTCGGGTTAACCACGGCGGGCGAGGTATTTTTCGCGCGGATTGAAAAACTTCTGCGCCGGCCGGATTCGAAAGAGCTGGCCGATATGCTGGAGGTCTACTACCTCTGCATCCTGCTCGGATTTGAAGGACAGTACGCGACCCAGCCCAAGACCGAGCTGCATCTTCTGGCCGACCGCGTGCGCCAGCGGATCGAGCGCATCCGCGGCGGCGATCCGCGTTTTTCGCCCGCCGGCTTTCTCCCCGATGAGCCGGTCGCGGTGGCGCCGCCGGACCGGATCGCGGGATACCTCAAAATCGGCGCGCTCGCCGCGGGCGGCGCGGCCTTGACGATCTTTCTGCTGGCGGGAGCTCATCTGTTCTGGACGAGTTCGCAGGCCCGGGACGCGCTGGCGAAGGCATTATTGACGTGACCAAACGAAAGCTGCTGTTTTCCGTTCTTGTCTTTCTCGTTTATGCCGCGCTGGTCTGGTTTGGCGCCGCGTTTTTTCTGAGCGGCACGCCGCTGGCCCTCGTCGTGTTCGTGATGATCGCCGTGGGGCTGACGGTGCTGATCGTGTATCTGCTGATTTCGCGCATGCGCCCTCATCCGGCCCCCGTCGAGCCCGCCGCGGAGCGCCGCGAGGAGGGAGCGAAGGCCGGCATGCGGGCGGCATCGGCCGACGATCGGGAGATGGCGGCGATCGAGGCGCTGATGGCCGAAGCCAACAATCGCCTGGCGCGTTCGCCCAAACTGGCCAGCCGGCGCGCGAAGACGACGCTCACCAGCTTGCCGCTTTTCCTGCTCGGCGGCGGTGAGGGCTCCGGAAAAACATCGACGTTTCTCAAGTCCGGATTGGAGCCGGAACTGCTCGCGGGCCAGGTCTTCCGGGATTCGAACGTGGTGCCCACCCCGCTCGCCAATTTCTGGTACGCCGAGGACTGCCTGTTCGCCGAACTGTCGGGATCGCTGTTCAGCGGAGACGCGGCCCGCTGGAACGCCGCGCTCAAAAAACTTCGGGGCCGATCGGCGGCGGGATTCCTCAAGCGGCTTTTCGGCGGCCGCAGCGAGGCGCAGCTTCGCGGATTGGTGCTGTTCTGCGACACCGCCCCGTTTCTCGGCGTCCCCGACCCCACGCGGCTGAGCGGCTTGAGCCGCCGCATTCAGGAACGCCTGAGGCTGGTGGGCGAGCGCTTCGGAACCAATTTTCCGGTTTACGTGGTCTTCACCAAGGCGGACAACGTCCCGTATTTCCCCGAGTTTTTCTCGCGCCTGGTGGATAACGAGGATCAGCAGATCTTAGGCTGCTCGCTGGAGGCGGCAACGGCGGGGGCGCGTCCGGCCGGGGAGGTATTCGCCGAGGCCGAGACGGCCCGTCTGACCGACGCCTTCAACCGGCTCTACTACTCGCTGGCCGAGCGGCGGCTGGATATGCTGGCGCGGGAGACGAATCCGGCGGCGCGTCCGGCGGTGTACGAGTTCCCGCGCGAATTGAAGCGCATCCGCGATACGGTAGTGCAGTTTCTGGTGGACGTTTTCCGGCCCGATCCGCTCCAGCCGGGGCCGATTCTGCGCGGCTTTTATTTCACCGGAACGCGGCAGGTGACCGTCTCCGCGCTGAGCCCGGCGGCGAGCGAGCCGATGACGCGCTCGGCCGGCGAAGCGACGTCCCTGTTCAATCTGGCCGAATATCAGAAGCGCATGGGGCTGGCCGAAAGCGCCAGCCCGCTGGAGACCTCGGTGCAGCGCTGGTGCTTTGTCAGCGAGCTGTTTCATCGCGTGATTCTTCCCGATCCGATGGGACAAGCCGTCGCTTTCGCCAGCAGGCGCCAGGCCATGTACCGGCGCGCCGCATTTGGCGGCGCCGGCGCGCTGGCGCTGATCGCCGCCTTCCTGTGGATCCGCTCCTGGTGGCTCAACGCCGATCTGGTTTCTGACGTCGACGCCGCGGCGCGGTCCAGCTACGCCTATCAGCCGAGCGCGCGCGCGATTCCATCGCTCGATACGCTGCGCGGCATGGAGACGATCCGCCAGGAACTGGCCACGCTGCTGGAGTACAACCGCAACGGCGCTCCCTGGCGGATGCGCTGGGGATTATATGCCGGCGACCGCCTGCTGCCGGGCACCTACAATCTGTATTTCTCGCGCTTCCGGCAGGTGTTCTTCGATGAAACCTACGGCGCCATTGCCGCCACCCTGCTGCATCTGCCCGCTACTCCGGAGGATCAAGATCCTTATAACGCCACTTACGATAAGCTCAAAGCTTATCGCATGATCACGCAAGGCGCCTGCTCCCCCAATCCGGCGTTCCTTGCGCCGGTGATGGCGTCGGTGTGGTTCAACGGAAGGGACCTCGACCCGGAACGGCGCGAGCTGGCGCTCAAACAGATTCAATTCTATTCCGACGAGCTCAAACAGCAGAATCCCTACAAGCTCGAGGAGAATAAAGAAGCGCTGGCGCGCGGCCGCGCCTATCTGTCGGCGTTCGGCGGCGTGGAGCGGCTCTATCGCGGCATCATCGAGGAAGCCGACAAGGCTCCCCGCGCAGCGGCCCGGCTGGGCGATCTGGCTCCCAATTTTAAGCAGGTTTTGAATACGCCGGGTGAAGTGGCCGCGGCCTTTACGCTCGAAGGCTCCGGCTTCGTCATGGCGGCGATCAAGGATCCGAGCCGGATCACCCTCGGCGAACCCTGCGTTGTAGGCGGGGTCAATGCCGGGGCCCAGTTGTTGCAGGGCGTGCAGGTCCAATCCGACCTGCAAAACCTTTATGTGCAGGATTACATCCAGCACTGGAAGGCGTTTCTCGCCTCCACCAGCGTGGATTCGTTCCGCAATCCCGCCGATGCCGCCAAGCGCCTGGAAATTCTCGCCGACAACCGCTCTCCACTGCTTTCGGCGGTGTTCCTGATCTCGGAGAACACCAACTTTCAGCCCGCCGCGGGAGCACCGGGCCAGACAACCGCCATGGCCGAAAAGCTGGCTGACAAGCTGGTTCCGGCCAGCGCGAAACGAGCCGCCACCATGGTCAGCGACGCGGCCAAAAGCGCGATGACGCCGGCGCGTTCGCCGGCCGATATCGGCCGCGTCTTCCAGCCCGCGCGGGAAGTTGTTTCACCCAATAATCGCGACCGGCTGATCGACGAGCCCAATCGGGCTTACATGAACGCCCTGGCGGATTTGCAGCGGGCCATGCAGCGCCTTCAGGACGACCGCCCGAATAATCCCGATCTTTCGCTGCACGAGGCGGCGCGCCGGGCAACCGATGCCGGCCTCGACGCGGTTCGCCAGATCGCGCAGCGCTTCAACATCGCCGATTCGGAAGGGGTGGACGAGAACCTGAAACGGCTGCTCGAATCGCCGTTCCGCGAGTCGCTGAAGTTTATTATCACCGATCCTTCCAAGGCCGGACGCGAGCGGGCCAACGCCGCGCTGCGGCAGTTCTGCTCGCGCCTGACGCCGCTGGAAAGGAAATTTCCGTTCAATCCCGCCAGCGACACAGACGCCACCCTGGACGAAGTCGCGGCGATCTTCGCGCCGCAGACCGGCGCGCTGGCCGCGCTCGAGCAGCAGCTCGAAAAACTGATCGTCAAGCAAGGCAAGGTCTGGGTGGCCAATCCGGCCGCGCAGGATACCCGTCCCTCCGAGGAGTTTTTACGCTTCCTGAACCGCATGCAGCAGACCCAGGACGCGCTGTTCGCCGACGGCTCTCCGCAGTTCAGGATGCGCTATTCGCTCAAACCGGAGCCGGAGCAGAATGTCGAAGCCGTGACGCTCGACATCGACGGGCACAAATTCACCGTCGCGCGCGGCAAGCCGGAGGCGCAGCAACTGAACTGGCCCGGATCGGGGCAGGTGGTGGTGACGGTTCGCGCCGGCGGCAACATTCCCTTCGGGTCGTACTCCGGACCGTGGGCGGTGCTGCGCTGGATGTACGACTCCGACACGCGGTCGCCGGGCGGAAAGATCGCGCAGTGGAGCATGCTGCGGCAGGGCCACGGGCAGCCGCAGGCGCCCACCGACGCGCAGGGGCATCCCATCGTGCTGCGCGTTGAAATCTCAGAATTTCCTTCCGGCGTCGATGTCTTCGACCGCAATTTCTTCGCCGTGCGCTGTCCCGGGAAGGCGGCGGAATAAGTGATCGAAAAACTGGGTCCCTATCAGATCAAGGCCGAGCTGGGCCGCGGCGCGGGCGGCATCGTCTATCGCGCCGTCGATCCGCAAAGCGGCGAGGAAGTCGCGCTCAAGGCGCTGCCCAAAGGCGGCCTGGACCCGGTGCGCGACAGCACCATGATGGAGCGGCTGCGGCGCGAAGCGGAATCGACCGCCATGCTTCAACACCCCAACATTGTGCGCGTCCACAGCCTTCAGGAGGACCAGGGCCAGGTTTTCCTGGTGATGGAGTTTGTCCGCGGCCGCCCGCTGCAGGAGGCCCTGGACAAACACGAACAGTTTTCCGTCCAGGACGTGGCGCGAATCATCTCCGCGGCGGCCAGCGCGCTGGATTTCGCACACCAGTCGAGCATCGTGCACCGCGACGTAAAGCCGGCCAATCTGATGCTCACCGAAAACGGCGGGCTGAAGGTGATGGATTTCGGCGCAGTGAAGATTCTGCACGGCAAGCGCGCGGAGCTGACCACCGTGGGCACCGCGGTCGGATCGCCGCATTATATGTCGCCGGAGCAGATCCGGGGTGTTCCGGTGGACGGCCGCAGCGATCAGTTTTCGCTGGCGGTGATCGCCTATGAGCTGCTCGCCGGAAGGCGCCCGTTCGCCGC
>JAJPIT010000109.1 GCA_021324615.1 Terriglobia bacterium
ATCAGATTGCCTTGATGCGGATAAGCGCCCCACTCCATGGCTTCGTACTGGTTGTAATACGTCATGTAGTTGTAGCTGATCAGATTGGTGATGGCGGCGGTGGGGATGGCGGCTTTGAAGATGTTGGTTTGCGTGATCAGCCAGGCGCTGAGTTGGCCGCCGTAGCTGGTGCCCTCGATGCCGAGGCGGTCGCGGTCGATCCAGAGGTAGCGGCGGATGGCGGCGGAGACGCCGTAGAGGACATCCTGGCCTTCGTTGCCGTTCTGATCGCCGAAGACGGCGTCGGCGAAGGCCTGGCCGTAGCCGGTGGAGCCGCGGTAGTTGACCATGAGAGTGGCCCAGCCGCGGGAGGAATAAACCTGGTTCTTGAAATTGAACGCGGGTCCCTGCTGGCCGTGCGGGCCGCCGTGGATGTTGACGATCAGCGGATATTTGCCGTCGGGGCGGAAATGGGCGGGATAGGTGAGGAAGGCCTCCACGGTCCACTTATTGTCGTTGCTCAAGAAGGTGAAGGATTCGACCGGCTCGACGGTTTTGCCGGCGAGAATTTCGCGGTTCAGATCGGTTAATTTGCGGGGCTCGCCGCCGGCGGTTTTCAGATACAGCTCGGCGAGATCGCCGGGAGTGGAGAGAGCGTAGGCAAGTTTATCGCCGGCGACCGACCAGGCGCCGACGCTGGCGCGATCGGAGATGACGGGCTCGGGCCGCCCGCCGGAAGAGGCGACGCGGTAGAGATGCACGCTGCCGCGGTCCTGAACGGTGAAGTAGACGAAGCGGCCGTCGCTGGACCATCCGGGGTCGCCCTGGCGATTGTCGATGAGGCCGATGTCGCGGCGGTTTGTTCCGTTGGAATCGGCGAGCCAGACGTGGGTGTCCTCCATGGTGGTTTCGCGGTCGGTGAGGCCGCGGCGGGTGGCTTCGTAGGCGATGGTTTTTCCGTCGGGCGAGTAGTGCGGGCGGTATTCGGCGCTTTCGGTGGCGGTCAGGCGGGTGATTTCGCCGGTGGCGGGCGAGACGGTGAACAGATCGTAGTTGAAGAACTGGTCTTCGTCGGGCTCGCGGCTGGAGATGAAGGCGATGCGGGCGCCGTCGGGCGACCAGTCGATGGAATGCTCGTAGTGATTGCCGGTGGTGAGCTGGCGCGACTGGCCGGAGGCGGCGTCGACAATGAAGATGTGCAGACGCTTGTTGTCGTTGAAGTGGCTGAAGCCTTCGCTGGCGGTGGGCTTGTAGAGATAGCGGGTGATGACGATGGGATCTCCGTGCAGATCGGGCTCGGGGCCGGGCTGGGCGGAGACGAAGGCGATCTGTTTGGAATCGGGCGACCAGGCGATGTTTTTTCCGGAGCCGGGCAGCGGCGCGTTGGTGCCCTCCAGAGGCGCGAGATATTTTTTGCCGCGGCCATCGGCGCGGGCCAGGATCAGGCCCGCCTTACCCTCGGCGCGGCCCGAATAGGCGATCCAGTGCGAATCGGGCGACCATTCGGGATCGCCGCTGGGCTCGTCGCCCTCGCTGAGGCAGATGGATTTTTGATCGGCGAGGTTCATGATCCAGAGCTGGCCGAAGATGCGGCGCGGGCCATCGTAGCGAAGAACGGTGTAGGCGAGGCGGGAGCCGTCCGGGGAGAGCTGGACGGCGCCGATGGCGCGAAACTTCAAAAGATCGGCGGACTGGAATCCGGCGGCGAAGGAGGCGGCGGCGAAGCCGAACAGCAGCGCGGCGGTCTGATTCACAATTCGGTGCATTTGATTCACGATATCGTGAAACGCGGAAGGGCGGGATTCTCCCGCGCGTCCGGCGCCGCGCGCCGCTGGAGTCAACGCGAGGCGTTGACGCGGGGCGTCACGTGAATGAGCGCGCCGGGATTGGCGTCTTCGAGCATCCACAGCGAGCCGTCGGGGGCTTCTTCGACGTCGCGGATGCGGTGGCCGACCTCCCAACGCTCGGCCGCTTTGGCGCCGCCGTGGCCATCGAAAATGATCCGGTTGAGGGATTTCGTCTCCAGCCCGCTGATGAAGCCGTTGCCGTTCCACTGCGGGAAGGTTTGCGTGCCGTGATAGAACATCAGATTGCCGGGGGCGATCACCGGAACCCAGTAAAGAACCGGCTTGGCCAGATCGGGCCGCGTATCGGGGCTGGGAATCGGCACGCCGTCATAATTCTTGCCGTAGGAGACCAGCGGCCAGCCGTAGTTTTTGCCCTTCTCGATCAGGTTGAGCTCATCGCCGCCGCGCGGGCCGTGCTCGACCTCCCACAGTTCTCCGGTGGGCGAAAACGCGAGGCCGTAAGGCGTACGGACGCCCATGGCCCACGTTTCGGCGGGGGTGAGATTGGGGCCGGGGAACGTATAGGTGCTGACGACCTTGGCGGTTTTGGCGGCTTCGGTGTCCCTGGGCGGATCGATCAGGGTAATGGTGGAGGCGCCGGTTTTGCCGAAGTTCGGGTTGCCGGGAGCGGGTTTGCCGTCAAGCGTCAGGCGCAAAATTTTGCCGACCGGCTGATTCGGATCCTGGGCCGGCGTCATGCGCTGGCGGTCGCCGACGGAGAGAAACAGGAACTGGCCATCGGGCGAGAAGGCGACCTGCGCGCCTTCCTGCCCGCCCCTGCCTTTGGGCATCTGGCGCCACAGCACCTCGAAATTTTCGAGCTTGGCCGAGGCGCCGGTGATGACCAGTTTGGCGCGGGCCAGCGCCAGGCCCCCGCCGTAGTCGCCCGGCTCGCAATAGGTGAGATAGATGCTGTGGTCGGCGGCGTAATGCGGGGAGAGAAAGACGCCGTGCATGCCGTTCTGGCCCTGCCACCAGACCGCGGGCGTGTTCTCCACCTGGATCTTTTCGCCCTGCTGGGTCACCAGCCACACCGGGCCGGGCTTTTCGGTGATCAGCATCCGGCCGTCGGGCAGAAAGGCGATCCGCCAGGGCAGCTTGAAGGTGGTCACCGTAGTCATCTCAAAGGGCAGGCTGGGCTCCGGCTTCAATTCGCCGACGTTCACCTGGGCCCAGGCCGCGGCGGAGGCCAGGGTGAAAAAAACCGCCGTTTTCGCCAATCTCATCGGGCTGTCTCCTAGTGTGGATGGCTCCGGCCTTCCTCGGCCGGATCCTCTTCTTTTATCGTACGGCAGCATGCCGCCGCGGCGCATGAGGAAAGGCGACGTGTCCCGGTTCCACAGCAGCGCCGGGGCGCCGCGCGCTATCCGCGACAGAACCTTACCGGTCTGCACTTCGCTTATTCGCTTAAAAGATCAGGCGCAGCGCGGCCTGATTCTGGCGCGCCGGGGTGCCGAAGGCGATGGTCGAATTGATGGTGCCGAAGGCCGAACTGTCGCGGATGACGTTCGGGGTGTTGAAAACCGGATGATTCAGGGAATCGAACGATTCGAAGCGGAACTGAAGCTTCACTTTCTCCTTGATATTGAAATTCCGCACCAGCGACAGATCGAGCGTCGTCAGTCCGGGCGCGATGATCACGTCGCGGCCCTCATTGCCGAAGGTATACGTCGCGCCGGGTAAGTTCGCCGCGATCGGAGCCTGGAAACACGCAATATTGAAAAATTCAGCCGGAGTCTTGGGACCGTTGTTCGGGTTGCAGCCGGCGACCACGTTGGGCCGCTGGATCGAGGAGGACGTCTCCGCCGTGTTGGAGTAGTTCCCCGACAAGGTAGCCGTGAGCGGAGTTCCGGTCTGCGTCTGCAACAGCGCCGAAAGCTGCCATCCGCCGGCGATCAGCGAACCCACCCCGTTGGTCAGCCAATATTTTCCTTTTCCGAACGGCAACTCCCACACCGGGCTGATCACAAAGCGGTAGCGGACATCGAAGGTGGTTAATCCGCGGCCCGTTCTGAAATCGCGCTGGTTCGAGTACGCATTGCCGCCGTTGGGAGCGGCATCGTCGATCGATTTACCCCAGGTGAAAGACGCCAAAAACGACAGGCCGTAAGCGTAGTGCTTGTTAAGCTTGGCTTGCAGCGATTCATAGTGTGAATTGCCGTTGAACTGATACCAGTTGATGGTCCCCCAGGCCGGATAGGGACGCCGAGCCTGGACCTGCTGGGCCGTACCGGGGCCGGGCGGAGGCTGGTTGATGTTCTGGGTCACTTGCAGGTGATTGCCGGCTGAGCCGAAATAGTCCGTCTCAAACACCATGTCGTGCGTCAACTGGCGCTGCACTCCGACGCTCCACTCGTAAACGCGCGGATTCTTGAAGTTGGGATCGACGCCGGTGAGGGAAATGGCGGTGACGGTCTGGCTCGCCGCCGGGAACGGATTGAAGAGCGTGATCGGGGCGGCGATGCTCGATGTGTAAGTCTTGGTCAGAGTGTAGGGGTAACCCTTGAAAATTCCACCCAGTCCGTTGTTGATATTCAGCCCGTTGAAGAACGTTCCGCCGCCGCCGCGAATTACGGTCTTTCCATCATGGAACGGCTGCCAGGCGAAGCCAACCCGCGGACCGAAATCCTTGGCGTCGTACTTCATCACATGATTACCCAGGTTATCCTGCGGAACGCTGGCAACCGCACCGACGCCCGGATTCTGCTGGGTTTCGGGCTGGCCTGTCGTCGGATTGAACGTCGTCATGCGATTGGCCTCGTCTCTGGGCGGCGTGTTCATTTCCCAGCGCAGCCCCAGATTGAGCGTCAGGGTGGAGCTGACCTTCCAATCGTCCTGAACATAAACGCCGATAATGGACTCCAAGCCGTAGTATTTTTCCTGAGCCGGCGTGTTGCTGGTGCTCGCCGGATAGCCGAGCAGCATATCGGCAAGACCGTAACCGGAGGTCGGACCGTTGCTGGTATTCGTGAAGCTGAGGGAACCGTTGAACTGGCTGCTGGAGAAGTTGTTGGTGTAGAACCGGGAAAGGTTCGCGCCGGTTCTGATGGTATGCTTGCCCTTGGTGAGGGAAAAGTTGTCGTTGTAGATATAGATCACGTCGAAGCGCCGCTGCGAGCTGTAATTTCCGAAGCCATTCGAAGTGAAATACGAAGTCACCGTGGTTAACGGCGGTCCGGCGACGGGAAGATTGATGGGGAAGGAAGTGGGCACCACGCCGAACGGGCCCCAGAAATTGGTCACCTCTTCCGGCGTGCGCGGCTGGATCAACATGCTCACGCCGACGCGGGCCTGATTCACCATGCTTGGCGAGAAGATGTGCGTTTCCGCCAGCCCGTAGACTTCCGATCTCTGATTGACGAAGCAGCCGAAGCCCGGCAGGTCCTTGGGTTGGCACAAGGCGTTGTTGGGTTCAAATGACGGATCGTTGAACCAGTTGGCCGTGGCGTAGCCGGAGTCCGCGGCGCTGAAGTTGTGGTCCACCTTCAGGCTGAACTCGTTCATATGCTCGGTGCGCGTGTCGTTGTAGCTGTAGTTATTTTTCGGCAGCGAGCCGGCGGGGGTGGGGAAAGTGGGCGGGGGCAGATAAGACATGAGCGCCGCGCCCACCGGGTGGATCATGCTCGGCGGAATGATATTGCCCGGAAGAGGCGTTCCGGTGGACGGGTTCTTGAGGGTCACCGGGATGGCGCTGAAATCGCCGGTACGTTCGCCCGCCGTCGGCACGGTGATCAGCGAGCTGAATCCCGAAGCCTGCCGCAGACCTTCATAGCTGAAGAAAAAGAAAGTCTTGTTCCTGACGATCGGGCCGCCGACGGTGCCGCCGAAGTCGTTCTGCTTGAACGACGGCGTGGGACCGGTCTGGAAGAAGTTGCGCGCGTCCATGATCTGATTGCGGAGGTACTCGAACGCCGATCCATGAAAATCGTTGGTGCCGGATTTGGTTGTGATGATCACCTGCCCGCCGGAGCCATAGCCGTATTGCGCCGAGTAAATCCCGGTGAGCACGTTGAATTCTTCGATGGCGTCGATGGAGGGGCGGAAGTTGGGCGCGAACACGTCCGGGTCATTATTATCGAATCCGTTCAGCAGAAAGTTGTTGCTGGTTTCGCTGTTGCCGGCGACGTTGAATCCGCCGCGGAAGCTGAGCGAGGAGTTCTGCGCCGGCGGCATCACGTTCGGCACCAGCTCGGTCAGAGACCACATCTGCCGGCCGTTCAGAGGCATTTCGGTGACCTTGCGGTTATCGACGACGCCGCCCACCTCGCCCGATTCCGTGTTCACCGCGGCGGCTTCCGCCGACACGGTGACGTTTTCAGAAACATTGCCGACCTCCAGAGAAATGTCGTAGCGGCTATTCTGTGCGACGGCAAGCGAAATATTCGTCCGCGTCTGCGTCTTGAAGCCGTTGGCGGAAACTTCCAGATCATAAGTTCCGGCGGGGAGAAAGGTGAACTGGTACACCCCGGCCGGGTTGGTTTGCGCGGTGCGCACGGTGCCCTGTTCGTGATTGGTGAGTTTCACCGTCGCGTTCGGCAGCACTGCGCCGGTGCTGTCCTGCACGGTTCCAGAGATGGCGCCTTCGTTCTGGGCGCGCAGCGCGGGAACCAGCAGCGCGAAAAAGACGGAGAAAACGGCAAGACGATTCTTCATAAGACTCCCTTGCTCGCCCGCGCCGGGCGGGCGATTTCCGGCTAATCTATCAAATTTTTTCGGCGTTGTGAATTCCCGTGCGCGCGGGGGTTCACTGGTATTTTTCGAGCAACCGGCGGGCGATGATCAGTTTTTGCAGCTCGTTGGTGCCGCCGCCGATGACCACCAGCGGAGCGTCGCGGTAATACCGCTCCACGGGAAAATCTTTCGAATATCCGTTGCCGCCCAGGATGCGCATGGCCTCGAAGGAAACTTCGGCCGCGGTTTCGGTGGCGAACAGCTTGGCCATGCCCGCCTCCAGGTCGCAGCGCTCGCCGCGATCCTTTTTCTCCGCCGCCGATTCGATTAACAGCCGCGACGCTTCGATTTTGGTCGCCATTTCGGCCAGTTTCGCCTGGATGAGCTGATGCTGCGCGATCGGTTTGCCGAACGTCACCCGCTGCCGCGCGTAGCGGATCGCTTCCTCAAACGCCGCTTGCGCCACGCCGAGCCCGCGCGCGGCGACATTCAGCCGCTCGGCTTCGAGTCCGGTCATCGCCTGGGCGAAACCCTGGCCTTCGGCGCCGCCGATCAGGTTCTCCGCGGGAACGGGAAAGTTTTCAAAGTGCAGCTCGCAGGTCTCCACGGTTTTATATCCGAGCTTATCGATGTCGCGGCCCACCACCAGTCCGGGCGCGCCCTTCTCGATGACGAAGGCGCTCATGCCGCGATGCGGGGGCCGGGCGGAAGGGTCGGTTTTGGCCAGCAGCAGGAAGGTATTGCCGTAGCGGGCGTTGGTGATCCACATTTTCGAGCCGTTGACGCGGTACGTCGAGCCGTCGCGGGACGCCGTGGTCGAAATGTTTTGCAGATCGGTGCCGGCGTTGGACTCGGAAAGGCAAATTCCGCCGCGCCGCTCGCCGCTGGCCAGGCCGGGGAGAAAGCGGCGCTTCTGATCTTCGGTGCCGAAACGGACCAGAACATCGCAGAGCACGCCGTGGGTGCCGAGGATGCCGGCCAGTCCCAGCCAGCCGCGGGAAAGCTCGGTGAAGATGCGCGCGAAGGTGACGTAATCGACCTCGCTGCCGCCGAACTGCTCGGGCACGTTCAATCCGAACAGGCCCATGCGGGCCATTTCCCCGGCGAGCGCGTGCGGGTATTCGCCGCGATGCTCCATCGCGCTTGCCACCGGGATCACTTCACGCTCCACGAACTCGCGCACGGCGCGCAGAATGAGCCGCCGCTCTTCGGAGGGCTGGGACATTCTTCGATTTTACGCGCCCGGCCGCGCGCGCTATGGCACAATAGCGGACTATGAGAATGCTCCTTGCGGCGATGGCGCTGCTTCTGCCCCTGGCGGCTCAGGACGACATGGCCCGCGCGCGAAGAATTTCCGCCGAAGCCATCGGAATCGACAGCCACATCGACACCATCCAGCGCGTGCTGATCGGCAACGCGGATATCAGCCGGCGCCTCAACTACGGGCACGCCGATATCCCGCGCCTGCACGAAGGCGGGATGAAGGCGCCGTGGTTCGCGCTGTGGGTGCCGACCTATTATCACGGAGCCGAAGCCGTCCGCCGCACGCTGGACCTGCGCGACGCCATGCAGCGCGTGCTCGACAGCCATCCCGGCGAGATCGAGCTGGCGCTGAATGCCGGCGATATTGAGCGCATCGTCAAGTCGGGGAAAATCGCGGCGTTTTTGTCGATTGAAGGCGGCCATCAGATCGACGACGATCTCGCCGTTCTGCGCATGTATTACCGGATGGGCATCCGCTCCATGACGCTGTCGCATTTCCGCGACAACAACTGGGCCGATTCCTCCACCGACACGCCCCGCCACAACGGCCTTACGGAGTTCGGCAAGGAAGTGGTGCGCGAAATGAACCGGCTGGGCATGGTGGTGGACGTCTCACACGTCTCCGATAAAACGTTTTATGACGCGATCGCGGCGAGCAGCAAGCCGGTGATTCTTTCCCACTCCTCCTGCCGCGCGCTGTCCGATGTTCCGCGCAATGTGACCGATGACATGCTGCGCGCGCTGGCCAAAAACGGCGGCGTGATCGGGATCAATTTCGGCGAGGGATTTATCAGCCCGAAGGACGCGGCGAGGCTGCGGTCGACCATTTCCAGCATGTCCGACGCGCCGGAGATGACCGGGAAGACGCTCGACGAGTACGCGGCGAAGGAGTACCAGCGCGATCTT
Organism: Terriglobia bacterium; assembly: GCA_021324615.1. Taxonomy (GTDB): domain Bacteria; phylum Acidobacteriota; class Terriglobia; order Bryobacterales; family Bryobacteraceae; genus Palsa-187. Next base: position 8,667 of record JAJPIT010000109.1, read on the forward strand.
CAGGGGTCCTTCAAAGCCGCGGCGACGATCGAGGATGTGGTGGCGCACATCGATCACGCGGTGAAGATCGCCGGGATCGATCATGTCGGCATCGGCAGCGACTTCGACGGCATCACCGGCCCGCCGCAGGGGCTGGAGGACGTTTCCAAGATGCCGGCGCTGGTGGCGGCGCTGCTGCGCCACGGCTACAGCGAGGCCGACATCAAGAAAATTCTCGGAGGAAATACGCTGCGGGTGATCCGCGCCGTTACCGGCCGCTAGCCTTGGAGCGGGCGCCGGGTTTTTTCGCCGGAGGCGCCGGCTCCGCCGCCGGATGCGCGGGATAGCGCTCGCGGAGCCAGTTCTCGATCACTTCGCGCTGCGTGGCGAGCAGGACGCGCTGCCACTTCACGACGCCGGTACGCTCGTTATATTCGGCCATCAGATACGATCCCTCGTTGAAAACATGGATCAGATCGGTGGTGGCGCGCTTGAACTGAAAGGTCGAAAGTGCGGCGTGGTGCTTTTGCATCTTTATTTAATTAGGATAGCATGGTCGAAAATAGCGCGCCGGGCTGAAGCGCTCCCCGCGCGCGGGACTGCTACAGTAATAGATTGTCGCGTGTCATCTCTTTTCCGGCCGCCGCCGCCGCTGCGCGTTCGATGAGCTGGCCGCAGCTCTATCTGGCACTGAGCTTCACGACGCTGGCCACGCTTGTGCTCGAACTGTCGCTGACGCGCATTTTTTCCGTGGTTTTTCATTATCACCTGGCGTTTCTGGCGATCTCGATCGCGCTGTTCGGGCTCGGCGCGGGCGGCGTTTTTTCCTATGCGGTGGCGGGATGGCGCGGGAATCTGTTCGATGCCATGGGATATCTCGCCGGCGGCGGCGGAGCGGCGGCAGTCGCGTCTCTGTGGTTTCTTCTTTCGCGCCAAGGCGAGCCGGGCTATGTCACTCTGGCCGCCGTCTACCTGGCCTGCGCCATCCCGTTCTTTCTCGCCGGCGCGGTGGTGTCCCTGGCGATTGCCGAAGCCGTGGAGCGCATCGACCGCGCCTATTTTTTCGATCTGGCGGGGGCCGCGGGCGGAGGCCTGATCTTCATCGAGTTTCTGAACCTGTTCGGCGGGCCGGACACGGTGATCGCCGCCGGCGTGTTTTATTGCGTGGCGGCGGCGATCTGGTTCAATCTGTCCGGAGCGAGCCGCTCGCGCGCCGGCGCGGTGGCGTTCTCGCTGCTGCTGGTGACGCTGATGGTGGTGAACCACAAAAGCCACTGGGTGGATGTTCATTTCGCCAAGGGCCAAAAGCTTCCGGCCGAGCGATTGGTGAAGTGGAACAGTTTTTCCCGCGTGGGGGTTCACTTTGACGGCATCTGGAGCATTGTCATCGACGGCGACGCCGCCACCGGGATTGCGGCTTTCGATTGGGACCGCTGGAGCGCCGCCGAGCGCGCGGCGCTCACGCACTGCGGGCCCGGTTCGCCCTATCTGCTGCGGCCCGGGGCCAAGACTTTGGTGATCGGCGCCGGCGGCGGCTACGACGTGGCGCGCGCCCTGGCCTCGGGCAGCCGCGACGTGACCGCCGTCGAGATCAATCCGATTATCGCCCGCGACGTGATGCAGAAGGAGTTTCTGCGGGAGAGTCACGGCCTTTATTTCCGGCCGGAAGTGCGCCTGTATGTCGAAGACGGGCGGTCTTTCGTGCGGCGCAGCGCGGAAAAGTATCAGGTGATTCAGGCCACGCTGGTGGATACGTGGGCCTCAACCGCGGCCGGCGCGTTCGCCTTATCGGAAAACAATCTGTACACGGCCGACGCGTTTTTCGACTATCTTTCGCACCTGACCGACGACGGCCTGCTCAGCTTCACGCGCTGGGGTTTTGATCCGCCGCGCGAATCGCTGCGCCTGGTTTCGCTGGCCATCGACGCGCTGGCGCGCATCGGCGAAGGCGACCCGGCCGGTCACGTCATCGTTCTGCGCGAAGACGCCGGGCGGCTCGGCGGCTGGGGGGCGCAGGATACCGTGCTGATCTCACGGCGGCCGTTCCGGGCCGAAGACCTGAACCGGCTGCGCGCGGAGCTTCCGGCCGCGCATCTGGATCCGATATACATGCCCGGGGAAAGCGCCGACAACGAATTCAGCAAGCTGCTGCACGCCACCGACGCGAAAGCGTTCTACGCGCAATACCCCTACGACGTTTCTCCGGTCGGCGACGACCGGCCGTTTTTCTTTTACACGGTGCAGCCGCGCGATCTGCTGGCGTATTTCCGCGGGAAGAACCGGGAGAACGCCGATTCCAAGATCAACCGCGCCGTGCCGCTGCTGTACGCGGTGGTGCTGGTGAGCGTGGCCGCCACGGCCCTGATCCTGCTGCTGCCGCGCGTCCTGTTGGGCAGCCGATTGCCGAAACAAAAAGGGGTTTTGACGTTTTTATGGTATTTTCTGTGCCTGGGCGCGGCCTACATCCTGATCCAGGTGGCGCTGATTGAGAAATTCGTGCTGCTGCTGGGTCATCCGACGTACGCCGTGACGGTGATCGTGTTTTCGATGCTGGCGGCCAGCGGCGCGGGCAGCTACCTCAGCCGGGGGGTCTCGACCGACCGCCGGCTGATGGCGCTGCTGGCGGCGGTGGCCGCGCTGGTGACGGCGCTGGCGTTTGGCGCATCGCCGCTGACCGCCGCCGCCGTGGCCTGGCCGCTTCCGGCGAAGGTGGCGGTCACCGCCCTGGCGATCGCGCCGGCGGCGTTTCTGATGGGCATGCCGTTTCCCAGCGGATTGCGACGGCTGGAGCGATTCCACGCGCCGTCGATTCGCTGGGCGTGGTCGCTGAACGCGGCGGCGAGCGTGCTGGGCTCCGCAGCGGCGGTGGTTTTGGCGATTTACCTGGGATTACGCGCGACGCTGCTCGCCGGCGCGCTGCTTTATCTGTGCGCGCTTGGCGTCATCGCCCTGACGAAATCCGTTTCATCTCTGGAGCGGTGCTGATTCCCGGCGCTGCTGTTCCTCGATCCATTCCAGGACAACTCCATCCAGCCAGAACCGCGGCCGGCCGCGCGCGATAAATCCCAGATGGCCGCCGTGCTCGACGGCGAGCAGGCGCAGGCACGGATTTGACTGGAAGGCCGGATGCGCGTAGACCGAAAACGGAATCAGCGGATCGTCTTTGGCAATGATCAGCAGGGCGGGAATGCGGATTTTTTCCAGATACTGATTCGAGGACTGGGTTTTGTAGTAGTTCGCCGCGGTGCCGAAGCCGAACAGGCGCGCCGTGTAGTATTCGTCAAAATCACGGATGGTGTGGATCCTGGCGAGGTGTTGCGGGGTGTAGATTTCCGGCGCCTGGCGGGCTCGCGTGCGGATTTTTCGCTTCAGCGCGCGAAGGAAGCGGCGGTCATAGAGGAAATTTTCGCGGCGGGCCAGCGCCGCGGCGCAGGCGGCCAGATCGATCGGCGTTGAGACCGCGCAAACCCCGGCCAGAAGCTCGCCCGCCCGTTCACCCAGCTCGCCGGCGAGCTTCAGCGAAACGTTTCCGCCGAGGGAAAATCCCACCAGGAAAATCGGACCCGCGCCGGCGCGCTTGCATTCACGGATCACGTAGAGAACGTCCGAGGTTTGGCCAGAGTGATAGTTGCTGAGGGCCAGATCCTCGGTGCCGCCGCAGCTTCGCAGATTGATGCGGTGGGCGGCGTAGCCCGCTTGGAGCGCGGCGGCGGACATGCTGCGCAGGTAACCGGCGTTGCTCGATCCTTCCAGGCCGTGGACCAGAATCAGTTCACCGCGCGCATGGCCCTCCGGGCGCTGGGAATCGACGCGGATTCTTACTCCGGGCTCGGTTTGGTAGATGCGCTGTTTCAGGGGCCAGCGCTTTTCGCTGTGGGGACGCGGCCAGAAGTTTCCGGCGATGGTGGCCAGGTGAGGATTTTTGAAGAAGGGCCGAAAGGGCTGCAAACCCTATTTTTACGGGATGGCGCGCAAAAAGGAAATGGTTCCAAGTGACCCGTCAGTCAGTTCGTTTCCCGACCGGCATGCACGGCCGAAACCTGGCATCTGAAACGTCGGGACGTGAGCCCTTTGCTCCCCGCGGCCGGTTTTCTCCCGGCTGCGGATCGATGCGCTGGTGCGCGTCCGCGGTGATTTCCGTTTCAGTAGAAGCCCGCCCCTCGATGCGGCCTTTCACTCTCCGGCAGCGGCTGCGGATCTTGCGATTCCCAACCGCGGCCGGGTCAACGCTCCTGGCCTTCATCTTCGAAGCGATTCCGAAACCTACGCCTGGCCCGTTCGGTCTTCTCACTCCCGCTCCCGCTCAGCTTTTTTTGCCTTACGGGACGCGATCGCCGCGAGGGACCCGTTGCCAAGTCCGGCCTCGAAACTTCGCGGCTGCCGCCGGATTTCCGCTCCCCTCCAGGACCTCTCGATCCTTCGGGATCCTAGCGCCCGACCCGGCTCCAGCCACGAAAGCTTGCCTTTGCGGGTTGCCCGATCTTCCTTCGCTCCCCACGGCGCCTGAAATAATCTCTTATTCGAAAGCGCCGCGGATCATCGTTCCGGATCCGCTACTTCCCGCCAGGCTCACTGTCCTTCGAACCTCTTGGAACCATCCTCATGATGCACCGGATCGGGCCGCCGGTCAACAGAAAAAAGACGATTCGGCGAACCTTTCATCAACAAATATCTCGTTTTGGATTTAAAGACTTACGCGCCGGCGGAGGTGGAGGAGCTGTGGATAAAACATGGCCTGAAACATTTGTTGTGAATGTTGCGGCAAGCACCGGCCGGGCGCGGGCGGCGGGGTTGCGCGCGCTGGCGGCGGCGTACCTGCTATCATTGTGGGTTCGTTCCCGGAATGACTTCCACACCTGCTGAGATCGTCTGCGCCCATAGCCCCGATTCCGACGACGCGTACATGTTTTATGCGTTGGCCACCCGGAAGATCCGTTCGCCGCTGGTGCAGTTCCGGCACGTGCTCGAAGATATTCAGACGCTGAACCGCAAGGCCCGCGATGGCGAATACGAGCTTACCGCGATTTCCTACCATGCCTATCCGTTCGTGGCCGGCCGCTATGTGCTGATGGCCTCCGGCTCCAGCGTCGGCGACGGCTACGGTCCGATGGTGGTGGCGGCGCGGCCCATGGCGCCTGAGGAGCTGAAGGGGAAGCGCATTGCGATTCCGGGCAAGCTCACCACGGCGTATCTCACGCTGCGCTTGCTCCAGCCCGATTTTGCCGCGGTGGAAGTGCCGTTCGATCAGATTCTGGAGGCGGTGAGCGAGAACAAGGCCGAGGCGGGGCTGGTGATCCATGAGGCGCAGCTCACCTACGCCAGGGGCGGTTTTCACAACGTCATCGATCTGGGGCGATGGTGGAAGAATACTTACGGGCTGCCGCTGCCGCTGGGGGCCAACGCGCTGCGGCGGGACCTGGGCGCGGAGCTGGCTTCGGAGTGCTGCCGGCTGATGCGCGAAAGCATCCAGTATGCGCTTGATCATCGCGAAGAGTCGCTGATCTACGCGATGCAGTTTGCCCGCGATATGGAAGCTCCGCTGGCCGAAAAATTCGTGGGCATGTATGTCAACCATTACACCGTGGATTGCGGGGATCTGGTTCCCCAGGCGGCGCAGAAGCTGCTCGACCTCGGCCACGAAGCCGGATTGATCCCGCACCGCGTCGCAGTCGAGTTTGTGCGGTGAAAACTATATTTTTTCTTTTCGCATTTCTGAGCGCCGCGGCGTTTTCGCAAGATGCCGCGGGCGACGTGAAACAACGGACCAAGACCATCCGCGAGCTGGCCAAGCAGGGGCCGGATTCGATTGGGAAAATCGCGCCCTATGTGACGGATCCGGATCTGAGCGTGCGCATCGAAGCGGTCAAGGCGCTGATGCAGATCGGGGGCCCGAAGACGATGGACGCCCTCATCACGGCCGCCAAAGACAGCGATCCGGAGATGCAGATCCGCGCCACCGACGGGCTGGTGAACATCTATCTGCCGGGCTACGCGAAGACCGGCATGAGCGGCACGCTCCAGCGGGTGGGCAATTCGATCAAGGGCAAATTCACGGACACCAACGACAAGGTGATCGATCCCTACATCGAGGTGCGGCCGGAGGTGATCGAAGCGCTGGGCCGGATCGCCCGCGGGGGGGCGAGTGTGGAAGCGCGGGCGAACGCGGCGCGGGCGATCGGCGTGCTGCGCGGGCGGGCGGCGATTCCCGATCTGGTGGAGGCGCTGCACTCCAAAGACGACCTGGTGATGTACGAGGCGCTGATCGCGATTCAGAAGATCCGCGATCCGGAGGCGGCGCCGCGCATCGCCTTTCTGCTGCGGGACCTGAACGACCGGATCCAGATCGCGGCGCTGGAAACCACGGGCCTGCTGCGCAACAAGGCGGCCGCTCCCGACGTTCGCGACGCTATGGCGCACGCGCGCGATCTCAAGGTCCGCCGCGCCGCGCTGGAGGCGCTGGCGATGCTCTCCGATGAAGGCGACCGGGAGACGTTTTTAAAATATCTGGGCGATAAAGACGAAGGGCTGCGCACGGCGGCGGCCGAGGGGCTGGCGCGGCTGAAGAATCCGGCCGACCGCGAGGTCGTGCAAAAAGCCTTCAGCGGCGAGCACAAGATGGGCCCGCGGCTGGCCGATGCGTTCGCGCTGGTGGCGATGGGCAATCTGGACGCCGGCGAATTCAGCCCGCTGCGTTATCTGGTCAACACGCTGAACGTGCGGTCGTACCGGGATGTGGCGTCGGCGTATCTGACCGAGCTGGCGCGCGAACTGCCGGTTCGCCAGGCGCTTTATCCGATGCTGAGCGGGGGGACCAAGGACGAAAAGATTCAACTGGCGATCGTGCTGGGGCGCTCCGGCGACCGGGACAGCATTCCTTATCTGCAAACGCTTTCGACCGACCCCGACACCGACGTGGCGCAGGAGGGCGTGCGCAGCCTGCGGGCGTTGAACGCGCGGCTGCCGTAGGCGGCCTAGCGCTTCCGGCGTCAAATTTCGAGCAAATAGCCGCGTTTTCCGACGTTTTGCGCGCGCGTGGCGCCGATCTGAATGGCCACCCCTTCGGCCTCATGAATGTGCCCGCAAAAAAAGTACTCCGGCTGATATTTTTCGATGAATTCGCGCACCGCCCGGCTGCCTCCATGCAAGCCTTGGCGAATGCGGTCCAGTTCGGTATCGAAGGGGGGCGCGTGGCAGATGAGAATGAGCGGCTTGAGCGGGGCGAACCTGGACAGGCGCGCGGCCAGCTCCTCTTCGCTGTACTCGCCCGGCGTGTGGAACGGCGTGGGTCCGGAATAGCCGAGCCCGGCGACATGGGTTCCGTTCACCTGAAGGGCCGCGCCGTGGAAGTTGGTGAAGCCGTGCCGCTTGCAAAATTCCGCGATGTCGCGCTCGGACTCGTGATTGCCGGGCAGCAGGTAGACGCGTTCGGCGCGGGGTTTCAACACCCCGGCCATCTTCTCCAGCCCGCGCGCCCAGCTCACCAGATCGCCGGCGCAAAAGTAGTAATCGGCGCTGGTTTCGATCAAGTTTTGAAGCGATCGCGCGTCGTTATGGATATCGGAAAAGATGAGCAAGCGGGCCATCAGCTAAAATGGTAGTTCATGGCGGAAAATCCTGCGCCGACGGTGAACAGTTGGCTTGAAGAAGAGTTGTACCAGCAGTATCGCCGCGATTCGCGCGGCATGGAGGCGGGCTGGCGGGAGGTATTCGAGGCGAATGGCGCCAACGGCTCGGCGCCCGCGGCGGCTCCGCTGCGGCAGACGGCGGCGCCGCCTCCGCCGCCGCCGGCTCCGGGCGAGCAGTTGGTTCCGCTGCGCGGGCCCGCGCTGCGGATCGCCGAAAACATGACGGCGAGCCTGGCGATTCCCACCGCGACCAGCCAGCGGGTGATGCCGGTGAAGGTGCTCGAAGAGAACCGGCGGGCGATCAATCAGTACCGCAAAATTTCCTACACCCACCTGATCGCGTGGGCGATCGTGGCCGCGCTCAAAAAAATTCCCGCGCTGAATCAGGCTTTTTCGGAAAATGGCGGCGAGGCGTTCCGCGTGCTGCGCGAGCATGTGAATCTGGGCGTGGCGGTGGACGTGGCCGGCAAAGACGGCGCGCGATCGCTCAAGGTGCCCAACATCAAGGGCGCCGACACGATGAATTTCGCCGAATTCGCGGCGGCCTACGATGATCTGATCGTGCGGGCGCGCGAAAACAGGCTGGCGGTTGCGGATTTTGAAGGCACCACGATTTCGCTGACCAATCCGGGAACGGTGGGGACCATGGGATCGAACCCGCGGCTGGTGCCGGGCCAGGGCGCGATCATCGCCACCGGCGCCATCGATTATCCGCCGGAGTACCGCGGCATGCCGGAGGACATGCGGGTTTCGCTGGGCATCGGCAAGGTGATGACGGTCACCTGCACCTACGATCACCGGGTGATTCAGGGGGCCGAATCGGGAGCTTTTCTCGGCAAGCTGCAGGCGCTGCTTGAAGGCGACGAGGATTTCTACGGCGGCATTTTTCGGGATCTGGGCATCCCGCAGAAGCCGGTGCGCTGGGAACCCGACCAGGCGTCGGCGCCGGTGATCAACGCCGATCCGGTGAAGCAGGCGGCGGTGGCGCGCTTCATTCAAGCCTGGCGGGAGCGCGGGCATCTGGAAGCGGATCTGGATCCGCTGGGTTCCAAGCGGCCGCCGCATCCCGATCTGGAGCCGTCGGCGCACGGCCTGACGATCTGGGATCTGGACCGCACCTTCCATGCCGGAAACTTCGGGGTGATGACGCTGCGGGCGCTGCACGAGCGGCTGCGCGCGACCTATGCCGGCAAACTCGGCGTGCAGTACATGCACATCGACAATCCGGAGGAGCGGCGCTGGCTGGAGCAGCGGATGGAGCCGACGGCGAATCAGTGGCCGCTCGATGCGGCGACGCGCCGCCGGATTCTGAAAGACATCGTGGAGGCCGAAGGATTCGAGCTGTTTCTGGACCACCGCTTCAAGGGGCACAAGCGTTTTTCGCTGGAAGGCGGCGAGGCGATGATCGCCATGATCAGCGAGCTGCTGGAGCGGCTGGCGGCCGGCGGCGGGCAGGAGTGCGTGATCGGCATGTCGCACCGCGGCCGGCTGAGCACGCTGGTGAACATCGTCGGCAAGAGCATGGTGCAGCTTTTTTCCGAGTTTGAGGGCGAATCGGACGAATCGATCGAAGGGCAGGGCGACGTCAAATATCATCTGGGCGCGACCGGCGTGCGCAAGACCTCGACGGGCAAGAGCGTGACGGTCACGGTGGCGTTTAATCCGAGCCATCTGGAGGCGGTGAATCCGGTGGCGGAAGGGCTGACGCGGCCCAAGCAGGACCGCATCGGCGACGAGCAGCGGGAGCGGGTGATACCGCTGCTGATTCACGGCGACGCGGCGATGGCCGGCCAGGGGATCGTGGCCGAGACGATGAATCTTTCGCAGGTGCCGGGCTACGACACCGGGGGCACGGTGCACATTGTGGTGAACAATCAGATCGGCTTCACCACCAATCCCGAGCAGGGGCGCTCGTCCACCTATTGCAGCGATGTGGCGCTGGCCTTTCAGGTTCCGGTGTTTCACGTCAATGCCGACGATCCGGAGATGTGCGTGCGGGCGATGCAGCTCAGCTTCGATTACCGTCAGAAGTTTCATAAGGACGTGGTGATCGACATGGTCTGCTATCGCCGCTACGGCCACAACGAAGCCGACGATCCCAGCTACACGCAGCCGATTCTGTACCGGAAGATCCGCGCGCAGAAGCCGGTGACGGAACAGTACGCCGAACGGCTGGCGTCGGAAGGCCTGATCACGCTCGAGGAAGCGCGGAGTTTCCGCGAGGCGCAGCGCGCGCATCTGTATGAGATTTACGACCGGGCGCAGAAGCAGAAGGAGACCTACGAGCTTCAGGAACTGAGCGCGGTTCCGGCGGAGGCGATCCCGATGGATCATCCGCCGGGAGCGGTGAAGCGCGAGACGCTGGAGCGGATTGTGGAAGGCGTGACGACGTTTCCGCCGGACTTTCATATTCATCCGAAGCTGAGCGGCTTTCTCAAGAAGCGCCGCGAGAGCCTGAAGTCGGCGGAGGCGCAGATCGATTGGGCGCTGGCCGAAGTGCTGGCGTTCGGCAGCCTGGTGCTGGAAGGAACGCCGGTGCGGCTGAGCGGGGAGGACAGCGGGCGGGGGACCTTCAGCCAGCGGCACGTGGAGTATCACGATTACGAAAACGACCGGGTGTGGGTGCCGCTCCAGCACTTGGCGCCGGATCAGGCGCGGTTTGAGGTTTACAACAGCCCGCTTTCGGAGTTCGCGGTGATGGGCTTTGAATTCGGCTACAGCGTCGCCGATCCGGTGACGCTGGTGCTGTGGGAAGCGCAGTTTGGCGATTTCGCCAATGGCGCGCAGGTGATCATTGATCAGTTCCTGGCGGCGGCGGAGTCCAAGTGGGGCCAGCCGAGCGGGCTGGTTCTGCTGCTGCCGCACGGCCAGGAGGGCCAGGGTCCGGAGCACTCCTCGGCGCGCCTGGAGCGGTTTCTGCAACTTTGCGCCGACAACAACATGCGCGTGGCCAATTGCACCACGCCGGCGCAGTATTTCCATTTGCTGCGCCGCCAGATGCTGGGCGGGCCGGACCGCCGCGGGCTGCGGAAGCCGCTGATTATCGCGACGCCGAAGAGCCTGCTGCGCCACCCCAAGGTGGTTTCCCGGCTCAGCGAGTTCACCGACGGCGTGTTCCAGCCGCTCTTGGACGACGCCTCGATCGCCGACGCGGCGGCGGTGCGGAAGATCCTGGTCTGCAACGGGAAGATTTACTACGAGCTGGAAGCGGCGCGGGATGAGCGCAAGCTGACCGACACGGCGATCATCCGCATCGAGCAGCTTTATCCGTTTCCGCAGGCGGAGTTCGCGCAGGTTCTGGCGAAGTATCCGGCGGCGGGCGAGGTGGTGTGGGTGCAGGAGGAGCCGCGCAACATGGGCGCGTGGGCGTTTGTGCGCGGATGGATTCAGCCGATGATCCAGTCGCAGCACCGGCAGTTGGGATACGCGGGACGGCCGGAGAGCGCGAGTCCGGCTCCGGGATCGCTGAAGCGCCACAATCAGGAGCAGGCCGAGCTGATCGATCAGGCGTTCCGCCCGCCGACGATGGAGCGGACGTCGTGGAAGAGGCTGGTGAGGCGGCAGAGTTCGGCCAAGCCCTGAAGTTTGGCCGGCGGGACGCTCGCCCCAAGATGGCCCGGATCCGGGAAAGCTAGGGGGCGATGCCGTGTTCGAGCGCGTAGCGGGTCAGTTCGGCGGTGGTGTGGAGATTGAGTTTTTCCATGATGCTGGTTTTATGGAAGTGCGCCGTCTTTACGGAGATGTTGAGGCGGCTGGCGATCTCCTTGGCGGACAATCCCTGGGCGACGAAGCGGAGGATTTCGCGCTGGCGGGCGGTGAGCGCGGGAGCGCGCGGCTGCAACAGAATCGATAGAACGTCCTTGGTGAGCAACGGGCTGACGTAGGCGTTGCCGTGGAGCACCTGGCGGATGGCTTCCGCCAGTTCGGCGCCGGCCGAGCGCTTCAGCACATAGCCGGAGGCGCCGGCGCGAAAGGCCTCCCGGACGAATTCGGGATTGGAGTGCATGGTGACGCAGATGATCTTGCAGTCCGGCGCGGCCTCCAGAACTTTGCGAGCCGCCTCGACGCCGGTGAGTTCGGGCATGGAGACGTCGATGAGGGCGAGATCGGGCTGGTGTTCCCGCGCCGCGCGGATCAGAGCGGCGCCGTTGTCGACCATCTCGACGACGTCGAAATCGGGTTCGAGCAGGCGGGCCAAGCCCTCGGCGACGAGGGTGTGGTCGTCGGCGATGAGAACCTTCAGCCGCCGGTGCGGCGGAGGCGCGGTGGTCATGGGTGGTTTCCCGGCGCTGGAGTCATTTTTCAACCCGCCCGGGCCAGAAGCGGCTGATCCTGCGGCTGGGCCAGCGGCACCCAGGCCTGAATCCGCGTGCCGCGGCCGGGTGCGGAGCGGATCACGCAGACGCCGCCGGCCAGGCGGACACGTTCGGCGACCGAGGTGAGCCCCAAGCCTTTGGCGCAGCCTTCGCGGAGGACGAAGCCGCGGCCGCAGTCCTTGACCACGACTTGAATCCGCCCGCCGGATCCGCGCAGGGCGACCAGAGCCCGGCGCGCGCCGGCGTGTTTGGCGACGTTGCGCAGGCCTTCCTGCACCACGCGATAGATGCACAAGGCGGCGCCGGGAGGAACTTTGGCGCCGATCCCGCAGTGGGTGAAGCGCGCTTTGACGCCGCTCCAGGCGCTGTACTCCTCGCAATAGGACCGGAGGGCGGCGACCAGGCCCAGATGCTCGAGAACGGCGGGATGCAAGCGATGGCAGATGCGATGGAGGTCGCCGGCGATCTGGCCGACCTGGGCGCGGAGCCGCGCCAGGCAGGCGGCGGCTTCGGGGTTGGATTGCAGGCGCCGCGCCATTTCCTCAATCTGAATTTCCAGCAGGGCCAGACGCTGGCCGAGGTCGTCGTGGAGCTCGCGCGAAACGCGCCGCCGCTCATCTTCCTCGGTGGCCAGCAGGCGGGCTGAAGGAAGCGGAGCTTCCCAGGACTGTCCGGCGGCAAGCGGAGGCGATGACGGCGTTTCTAAGTCAATATTTGCGGGTCTCATGTTTTGGCCGCAGGGCGGTCATGAAAAGGAGTTGCAGTTAGCACGCCGCCCGCCAGAGCGCGGTCAGAGTAAATCGAACAAGACAAGGCAGCGGGGCGCGGGCGGTTACATTGCCGTTGCACCCGCCGTTCCATTAGAGGGAACCGAGCTTCCTTCGCCAGGTCCTCTATTGAGTTGAATTCTAATGGGATGAACCGGGCGGCGAGGCGCGGTGGTCCGGGAAGCTCGCGGAAACGTTACGGGAAGATCGTCCGGGCCCGGCGGCTGCCGGAGTTGAGGCGCTAATCGCCGGCGGCGAGCATGGCGGCCGGTTGCGGCCAGGAGCCATCCGCTGCGCCGGGGTGAATTTCGCGCCGGCGCCGGCGCGCCCGCGCCAGGGCGACGATCCAGCGGGCCAGTTGCAGCGGATCGTGCCGGGCTTCGGGCTCTCCCGCAGCGAGCAGATCGAGAGCGATGGGGGTTACGCCGAGCTTCTTGAGCTGCGCGGGGCAATGGCGGACGGGGGACGCACCGCGGGCCTTATAGACCTCAGCGAGGTCGGGCGGGAGCGGCCGCGAATTGAGGAGGCAGACGTCAATCGCCGATGGCCCGAGGTAGTTTTGCAAGGAAGCGACGTGATCGGCGGCGGAGTGATCATCGGTCTCACCGGGCTGCGTCATGAGATTGCAGACTGAGATCTTGAGGGCGGAAGAGCGGCGGACCGCCTCGGCGATCCCGTCCGGAAGCAAGCAGGGCACGATGCTGGTGTAGAGGCTGCCGGGGCCGAACACCAGCGCGTCGGCGTGAAGAATCGCGTCGATGACGCCCGGTGCGGGCAGAACCTTTCCGCCGGCCTGGCCGGCCGGATCGAGCCACAGACGGCGAATCGGCTTGCGCCGGCTGGAGATGCTGGTTTCGCCGCGCGCGGAATCGCCGTCGGAGAATTCGGCGCACAACACGACGCTCATTTCGGTGGCGGGCAGCAGGCGGCCGCGCAGATCCAGAAATTCGGAGGCCCGTTGAATGGCATGGCGAATATTTCCGGCGCGCGCGCTGAGCGCGGCGACGATCAGGTTACCGATGGTATGGCCCTCCAGACCGAATCCGCCGCGGAGACGATATTGGAAAATTTCCCGCAAACTGGGATTTCCGGCGGCGAGGGCGACCATACAGTTGCGCAGATCGCCGACGGCGGGAATGCCGAGGGCCTGGCGCAGGGCGCCGCTGGATCCTCCGTCATCGGAGACGCAGACGATGCCGGTGGGAATCACGGGATCCTCGGCATCGGGAATGGCCTGGCGCAGCTCTTTGAGGCCGCGGAGCAGAACCGGAAGTCCGGTGCCGCCGCCGATGCCCACGATATTCATAGAACTCCCCGCGGCGGGGGAAGCACGAATGGGGCCATCGCGGGGATGTGGAACGTAAACGATTTGCGGGCGAACCGCTGCGCTGAAAGTGGAAGTCAGATTCCGCGTTCGCCTGCGGAGGCGACCTGAACTTCTTCTTTCTCCTCGGCATCGGGCCGGGTGCCGAGCTGCCATCGGCGCAGTTTGTTGAGCAGGGACTTGTAGCAGATGTTCAACTGGCGCGCGGCCTGCTTGCGGTTCCAGTTGACTTCCTCAAGCGTTTTCAGGATCACTTCCTTTTCGGCGCGCTCGGCGGCTTCGGCGGAAAGCTCCTTCAGCGAGAGCTTGTCCGGGGAGGCTGGCGGAGTCTCGCGCTGCGGCGCCGGCTTCTGCAACTCGGCGAGCGCCTGCGCAAGATCGGGCAGGATCAGGAATCGCTTTACGGAATTTTCGAGCTGGCGCACGTTACCGGGCCAGGGATAGCGCAGGAAGGCCTGCTCCAGCTCGCGCGGAAGCTCCTGGATGCTGCTGTTGTACTTGACGCGATAACGCTCGACGAAGCGCCGGCACAGGGGAAGGATATCCTCGGGCCGCTCGCGCAGCGGCGGCACTTCGATGGTGATGACGTTCAGGCGGAAATAGAGGTCTTCGCGGAAGGCGCCGGCGGCCACCAGCTCCTGGAGACGCTTGTTGGTGGCGGCGAGGATCCGCGCCTCGCTGCGCAGGGGCCGGGTACCGCCCAGGCGCGCGTATTCGCCGTCCTGGAGGATGTGCAGAAGCTTGGCCTGAAGCAGCGGGCTCATTTCTCCGATTTCATCCATGAGCAAGGTGCCCTGTCCGGCGAGCTCGAACTTGCCTGGCTTTTCGCGCATGGCGCCGGTAAACGCGCCGCGTTCATGGCCGAACAGTTCGGATTCGAGCAGGTCGGCCGGCAGCGCCGCGCAGTTCACCTTGACGAACGGCTCCGTGCGTCCGGACTGCGCGTGAATGTAGCGGGCCAGCACTTCCTTGCCGACTCCGGATTCGCCGAGCAACAGCACGGGCACGTCGGCTCGGGCGACCTGATCGCAGATCGCCTTGATCTGCATCATCCGGCGGTTTGAAGACGGAAACACGACTTCCGGGGTTAGCGATGAAAATTCCTGAAGCTCCGCGGTGGCGTAGTGGGCGATGGTTTTGCTGATTGCCAGATCGAGATCGGCTTCGTTCAGCGGCTTCAGCAGATAATCGACCGCCCCCAGGCGCATCGCTTTGACGACGGTGGACACCTGATCCACCCCGGAAAGAACGATGGTGGGGATGCGCCTGCCCAGTTTTTCGAGCTGAGCCAGAACTTCCAGGCCGCCGATGTGGGGCATACGAATATCCAGCAAAAGCAGCGAAGGACGCTGGCCGGACCCCAGACGCCGGATGGCCTGCTCGCCGGAGTCGAAAGACTGCACCTGGTAACCGCGGCTGGACAGGAAATCCCATAGATAGTTACGAGTGCTGTCTTCGTCATCCACCACCCAGACGGTATGTTTCTCCGATTCGGACTTATCTGCACGCATCGATCCGAGGTAATGCATTCCACTTACCTTTTACCCGCAGAAACCGCAGCCGTTTCAGGTCCGAGCAGCGGCAAGCGAACCGTAACGTTGAGAAATCCGGGGCGGCGCGAATCGACGGACGCCACGCCGCCGTGCAACCGGAAGATCTGAAAGGTTTCGGCGAGCTGTCCGGCGAGGGCGGGCGCCTCCTGGTTCTGTTCGGGTCCGCGGGCTGCGGTGATTCGCAGAAGAAGCTCGCCGCCTTCGCGGTCCGCCTGGAGATCAATCTGGCCCCCGGACCGTGAAAATTCGACCATAGCGACGAGCAATTTATGCACGCAGTCCTTGAGCTTGGCGCGGTCGCCGACGGTGGGGATGGGTCCGGGAGCGATACTCAGGTTGAGCGGTAACGTTGCCTGCTGGCGCCTGCACTCCGCCACAGCGCCGCCGAGCAGTCCGGCCAGGTCGACGGATTCCAGCTCCAACTTTTCCTGAGCCTTCAGATCGTGCAAGCGATCGATGGTTGAGGAGATCTTATCAAGACTGTCAAGGGTCGTTTCGAGATACTTACGCTGTGTAGCGGTTACAGGTCCTCCTTTTTCATCCAGCAGGAGTTTGCTGTAACCGCGGGCCGCGAATAACGGACCACGTAACTCATGAATAATATGATTCAGCCAATGAATCCGGATACTTCGCAGGGCGTCTTGAGAGTCGACAGACGCCTTTGCCCCTTCTTCCACTCGAGGATCCTCCTGATTTTCCTTGCGTGGAGCATCGACCGGACGCGGAGGCAAACACTCCCGGTCACAGGATAACCCACGCCAGGAGGCTTTACAATCCTGGATTGGCTTTAGTCTGGAATTTATCGGTTTAAAAATCTGACAAACGACAGCGGCCTCTGGTGTGCTCCTGCACCAGGCGCGGCCTGGACTCCATCTCGCACGTGGAAGTAGAGCGGAAACGAAATCGGCGTTCGGCCCGGAGCAAGGCGTTCGAGCCGCCATGGCCGACGGCGGCGATGCGCGCGTTACAAACCGGTGGAACCGCGCGAAATTCCGGCGCCGGTTCCGAAACCTTGCAGGCAATAACAAATCCCGCCGATAGAAAAGATTAGGCGTGTTATGCGCGCTTGTGTTCCAGTATCCGCGTAGGGCGAATCCCAAGAAACCTTAAGGCGGCTTCCGAATGGCACGCTATGCCAAACGAAAGTACGATGCAGTTGTGACTGTTGTAACCGCTTCACATCCGATCGCCGACGGCTGCGGGCTTCTGGCCGTATCGAAGTCCGCCGCGCGGCTTGCGGGCGTCGCGCCTGATTCGGACCCGCACATCCGATTGTAAGCGTGCGCTCACCGTTCCAGGACGCAAGTCCTGAACGCGGCTCCGCTGCATAGGGAATGGTTGTGTCTCCCTTTGGCCGGAGTCTGTAAGCGGAATATTTCGCCTGGAGGTTTCCCTAAGTGGAAGTACGTTCTATATTATGCGCCTTACGTGTACTCTTGCTCAGTTTCACAAGCTGTTGCCTGGCATTTTCGCAACCCCAGCCGTGGATCGCGCCCAGTCTTCACCGGGTTGGCGTGAATGAAGCCTCGAATGGAGTCACCCAAGCGACTCTCTACGGAGCTAAGGGAGCTATCGATTCGTTTCAGATTGTCATCCCCGGCGGCAGCGCCGGCCTCACCAACGCCAATGTCACAATCTCAGCGCTGAGTGGTCCCGGAACGATCCCCAGCAGCAGTTTTACTCTTTATCGTGAATTATACGTCTATGTTTCGCCGGGAAGTCCGAACTGGGGCGGATCGAATCAGCCGCTGGGGCCTGGATGGTACGCCGATCCGCTGATTCCATTCACGGATCCGGCCACAGGGCAGTCTTTGTCGGGCTCTGGGGCGACTTACGTCGCCGCGCCTTTCACCGCCGCGGCGGGACAAAACACGACGATCTGGGTGGATCTGCTGATTCCGGCGGCGGCCGCGGCGGGCCAATACACCGGCACCTATACCGTGACTTCGAGTCAGGGTAACTTCACGGGTCCGATAACTCTCACGGTGTGGAATTTCACGATGCCTGTGACTTCGTATTTCAAGTCTTCCTTTGAGTTCTGGACCTCGGGAAATACCGCCTCGCTTGAGGAGCTGGAGCGACACCGGCTGATGCCCTCCGCAGAAGCAAGCACCGATCAGCCCGTCATGATGAGTAATTATGGATTGAGTCTGGTGAATCTTGGTTTTTACAGCGGGGCGCACACGGGCAACTGCACGATGTCGCCGGCCCCTTCGGTGAGCCAGTTTCAAGCCGCCTCAGCCGCCCAGGCCAACGGGCTAATGCGCTACGATTACAGCGCCGATGAGATCAGCCTTTGCCCCAATCTCTACCCGACCATGACCCAGTGGGCGCAGAACATGCACGCGGCGGGAGTCGAAAACCTGGTGACCATGGCCCCCGATCCCGCGCTATTCAACGACGGGACCGGAACCGGCCGCTCCGTGGTAGATATCTGGGTCATGCTGCCGGTTCAGTATGACGGTGATGTGTCGAACGTCAGCGCGGCGCTGCAAAAGGGCGATTCCGCCTGGTCCTACAACACTCTGGTACAGGACGCCTACTCTCCCAAGTGGGAGATCGATTTTGCACCCGTAAACTTCCGTTTACAGCCAGGCTTTATCAGCCAGAGCCTGGGACTCACCGGGCTGCTGTACTGGAGGGTGGACGCCTTCACTGCGAATCCGTGGACGAATCCGAATAACACCGGCACTTATAGCTCGAATAATTATCCTGGCGAGGGCATGTTGTTTTATCCTGGGGCGCAGGTCGGGCTGAATCAGGTCGTTCCATCGCTTCGCCTGAAGTGGATCCGCGATGGTGTGGAAGATTATGACTATGTGCAGCTCCTGAAGAACGCGGGGAATCCGACTCTGGCGATGCAGATCGCCAGGTCTGTCGGCCCGGACTGGACGAACTGGACACGCAGCGAGAGCGCGGTCATGGCCGCGCGGGTTCAGATCGGCCAGGCGCTGAATCAACTGATGGGCGGGTCGAGTCCGACGCCGACGAGTTCGCCTTCGGTGTCCGCTCCCTCCACGCCGTCCGATCCGAGCCCCGGCTCCGGTGCGACTGGTGTGCCAGTGAATCCGACTCTCCGCTGGAACGCATCCAGCGGTGCGACGTCGTACATCGTTTATTTTGGTACATCGTCCACGCCTCCCCAGGTTGCGACCACCAGCGGGACCAGTTACACGCCGTCCCTGCTGAGCAATGGCGTGACTTACTACTGGAAGGTCGTGGCGACGAATGGAGGTGGAGCTAGCTCATCGCCGCTATGGTCCTTCACCACCGTGAGCAGCACCTCGGCGCCCGCTTCGCAGCCAACGGGAGCTACGCCGATAGTTGCTACCGGGTCCGTAAGTCCTTCACCGTGGACCGGATGGGCCCATAACTTCACTTTCACCTACTCTGACTCGAGTGGTTACCAGAACCTTGCGGGCGCGGGCGCTCTGATCAACTCAAGCTTCGGTGGAGCGAACTCCTGCTGGTTTTACTACAATCAGGCGACGAATCAGATCCTGCTGGCAAGCGACGACTCATTAAGTTGGCCGTCGATGCCGGTGAGTCCCTGGGGAGTGATTTCCTCGCAGCGGCTCTCCAATAGCCAGTGCACGATTTGGAGCGCGTGGGCTTCGGGGTCAGGAAACACGCTTTCCCTGACTGTCACGATCAGCTTCAACAGCGGTTTCGCAGGAGCAAAGACGGTCTGGCTTTACGCCGCCGACAGGTCGGGCACACAGAGCGGATATCAGGCCGGGGGTACGCTGACGGTTACCTCGCAGTAAAGAGAGTCTTGCCCGGGCATCGCGCCCCGCCGCCGGCTTCGAGCCGGCGCGGGGCTTTCTTTGTTTGGTTCAGAGATACAGTGCCGGCGCGGATCAGACTCGCGGCAGAGGGAATGGCGCTACTTTATCGCGTAATCGAGCCGCGGTTTTGAATCCGGGGTGATGCGAGTTGTCCATTGCCTGCCGGCCTTCCGCTTCTCAAACGATGCGCGCGCGGCGGCGACCTCCGCCGGGTTCTCAAACAGTTCGACGGCGGCGAGAGCGAGGGTCCGCGCCGCCACCAGCATCCCCTTCCGGCCGATGCTGGATCCGGCGCACGCCGCGCCTTGCCAGGTGTGCGCGCCGACACCGGGGACAAACGTCGCCGCGGTGAAGTGTCCGGTCGGCACCACCCAGCTCACGTCGCCGGCATCGGTGGAAGCCACGCCGGACGGCTCTGAAGTATCCGTGATGACTTGATCCGGTCCCGGCGAGCGCACCGGACCGGGAAGCGTCTTCTGAATTTCCCCGGCGAACTTCTGTTCTTCCGGCGTGTAGGTGTAGCCGCCCGCTTTATGCATGGCGCGGGACAGAACCTCGTCCAGCGTATCGTTGGGAAGCAGGTTGGCGTAATTGGTGCCTTGTTCGAACTCCATCCGCGTTCCGGAAGCCATGGCGCCGGCGCGGGCGCATTCCATGATGCGGTCCCAGATGCCGCTGAGCACCTGCGCGTCGGGGTTGCGGGCAACCAGCTCCACTTCGGCGAAGGCCGGCACAATATTGACGGCCTGGCCGCCGTTGCGGATGATGTAGTGGATGCGGGTTTCCTGCGGCACGTGCTCGCGCAGAAACTCGACGGACATCAAAAAGATCATCGCGCCATCCAGCGCGGAGCGGCCTTTATCCGGCCCGGCGGCGGCGTGCGAGGCGACGCCGCAAAAACGGAATCGGCCGCCGTTGTTTGCCAGCGTAGACCCCAGGTTGACGCGGTTGGAATCGCCCGGATGCCAGGCCAGCACCGCGTCCACGTCGCGGAACAAACCTGCGTGCAGCATGTAGATCTTCCCGCCTCCGCCTTCTTCCGCCGGCGTGCCGTAGTAGCGAAGCGTGCCCTTCCATCCGCGGGCCTGCATCTCTTCCTTGACCGCGACGGCCGCCAGCGCCGACGCCGAGCCGAGCAGATTGTGCCCGCATCCATGTCCCGGCGCGCCCGCCTGCACCGGATCGGGCGCCGGTTCCACCTTCTGGGACAATCCGGGCAACGCGTCGAACTCGCCCAGGATGGCGATCACCGGCTGGCCGCTGCCGAAGGTGGCGGTGAAGGCGGTCGGCATTCCCGCCAATCCTGCGTTCACTTCGAATCCGTTGGCGCGCAGTTGCTGCTGAAGCAGCGCCGAGCTTTTCGTTTCATGAAAGCCGAGTTCGGCGAACTCCCAGATCTGGCGGGAGACTTCGCCAAACTGAGCCGCGTGCGCGTCGACGCGCGCGAGCACGTCATCGGCCGCCGGGAGGATGCCCGCCGCGGCCGCGCCAAGCAGAAACAGTCTGAATCGCATCAGCCCTAGCATAGCGCAGAACTTCGCGGGGACCTGCCGCGTATACTATCTTCGAGGGGAAGCCATGCAACAGCATGTCAAGATTCTGGCGGTGCTGCACATTGTGTTGGGCGGCTTGGGGGTTTTGGCGGGATTGATCGCGCTGACGGTGCTCGGCGGCCTGGCGGCCTTTGTCAATATGGCCGATGAATCCCGCGACGGTTTCGCGGCCGGCGGCGTGCTTGGCTTCATCGGCGTAGTCGCCTTCGGTGTGCTTCTCTGCCTTTCGGTTCCGGGGCTGGTTGCCGGCATCGGTCTTCTCACGTATCAACCCTGGGCGAGGATCCTGACCATCGTCATTTCGGCGCTGGAGCTTCCGGCGTTTCCGCTGCACACCGCCTTGGGGATCTATGGGCTTTGGGTGCTGCTTTCCAACGAGGGTTCGGCGCTGTTTGCGCGGCCGTCGCCCGTGCCGGGGCGATAGCTTTCGATGGCCCAGAAAAAGATTGGAATCATCATGAACGGCGTCACCGGACGCATGGGCACGAACCAGCATCTGGTGCGGTCGATTCTGGCTATTCGCCAACAGGGCGGCGTGGCGCTGCCAGGCGGCGACTGCCTGATGCCGGACCCGGTCCTGGTGGGACGAAATGAAACGAAGCTTCGCGATTTAGCGGAAGCGAACGGCGTGGAGCGATACACCACGGACCTGGACGGGTGCCTGGACGATCCGGCCAATGAGATCTACTTCGATGCGCAGACCACATCGCGGCGCGCCTCCGCGCTGCGGCGAGCCATCCTGGCGGGCAAGCACGTATATTGCGAAAAGCCCTCCGCGGCGACGTTTCCGGAGGCGCTGGAGCTGGCGAAACTGGCGCGCGAGCGCGGCGTGCGGCACGGCGTGGTGCAGGACAAACTGTTTCTGCCGGGCATCCGCAAGCTGAAGAGCCTGATCGATTCCGGATACTTCGGCCGGATCTTTTCGGTGCGCGGCGAATTCGGCTATTACGTCTTCGAAGGCGACGGGCAGCCGGCGCAGAGGCCCTCCTGGAATTACCGCAAGGAAGACGGCGGCGGAATCGTCATGGATATGCTGCCGCACTGGCGTTATCTGCTGGATCACACCTTCGCTCCGGTGCGGAGGGTCAGTTGTCATTGTGCGACGCACATCCCGCGCCGATGGGATGAAGACGGAAGACCATACGACTGCACGGCGGAGGATACCGCCTATGCAACGTTCGAACTGGAGGGCGGCATCGTCGCGCATTTGAACTCCTCCTGGTGCGTCCGCGTGTACCGGGATGAGCTGCTGCAGCTTCAGGTCGACGGCACCCAGGCGAGCGCAATCGCCGGGCTGCGCGAATGCCAGACGCAGCATCGCGACCACACTCCCAGAGCGGTGTGGAATCCCGACGTTCCCAATTCCATCGACTATTTCGCCGGATGGCGGCCGGTTGCGGAGGATCAATGCTTCGATAACGCCTTCAAAGCGCAATGGGAGATGTTTCTACGGCACGCCGCCACCGGCGAGCCGTTCAAACACGATCTGTTTGAAGGGGCGAAAGGCGTGCAGCTCGGCGAGCTGGCCTTGCAATCCTGGCGGGAAGGCCGGTGGGTGGACGTTCCTGAGCTGGAGAGCCCCGCGGTCCAAACGTAGATGCCGGAAATTGTTCTTCCACTGGACGGCGCAATGCGGGCGGTCCGAATTGCGCGCGGCTGCCCGTACCAGCGGCCGCGCAAGCCGCTTCAATCGCGGGCCGCTTATGCCGCGGCGCACGTGGTTCCGAAAGAAGATGGAATCGACTGGGAGCGGACGCTCGCCTACCGGCGCTATCTCTGGTCCTATGGATTGGGCGTCGCCGAAGCGATGGACACCGCGCAGCGCGGGATGGGTTTGACCTGGGAGATGGCCCGCGAATTGATCGCGCGATCGCTCGCCGAAGCGCAAGGCCCGATTGTCTGCGGAGCCGGCACCGATGCAGTGGGCGAATGCGCCGCCATCGCGGAGATCATTTCCGCCTACGAGGAGCAGTGCGAATGGATCGAAGCGCGCAACGGGCGGGTGATCCTGATGGCCAGCCGGGCCCTGGCGCGGACGGCCCGCTCGGCGGACGATTATCTGCGGGTTTATTCGAAAATTCTTTCGCAGCTCCGGCAGCCCGCGATTCTCCACTGGTTGGGGGACGCCTTCGATCCGCATCTGGCCGGATATTGGGGCTCGCGCGATTTGGACGAGGCTGCGGAAACCTGCCTCAGCCTGATCCGGCAGCATGCCGGAAAGATTGACGGCATCAAAGTTTCGCTGCTCGAAGCGCGGCGCGAGATTGAGATGCGCCGCCGCCTGCCGGAGGGAGTTCGCCTGTACACCGGCGACGATTTTCACTTCGACGAACTGATCCGCGGCGACGGCGAGCGCCACAGTGACGCTTTGCTGGGCATCTTCGACGCGATCGCGCCGGCCGCTTCCGCCGCTATCCAGGCGCTGGACGGCGGGCGCCTGGAGGAATACGAGCGCATTCTCGCTCCGGCGATGCCGCTGTCGCGTCTGATTTTCGAAGCGCCGACCTATTTCTATAAGACCGGGATCGTTTTCCTGGCCTGGCTCAACGGCCATCAGGACGAATTTCGCCTGCTCGGCGGGCTTGAATCGGCGCGAAGCATCGGGCATCTTTCGAAGCTGCTGGTTTTGGCCGAAGAGGCCGGAGTCCTGAGCGATCCCGAGCTGGCCTGCGCGCGCATGCAAGGACTGCTCGCTCGATGACCGGCCGGCTGAGCTTCAATCAGATCACCTGCAAACACGCGAGCCTGCGCGAATGCGTGGAGGCGTGCGCGCGGCATGGCGTGGGCTGGATCGCGCCGTGGCGGGAGCCGGTGGCCGAGCTCGGGCTGAAGGAAAGCGCCCGGTTGATTCGCGATTCCGGGCTGCGAATCTCCAGTCTGTGCCGCGGCGGATTCTTCCCCGCCCCCAGCCAAGCGGAGCGCCGCGCGCGGATCGAGGAGAATCTCCGGGCGATCGACGAAGCCGCCGAACTGGGAGCGCCTTTGCTGGTGCTGGTGTGCGGAGCGGCCCCGGACCGCGATCTCGACGCGGCGCGGGCGATGGTGGCCCGCGGCATCGAAAAGATCGCGGATTATGCGCGGCAGCGGCGGGTCCGCCTGGGCATCGAGCCGCTGCATCCAATGTTCGCCGCGGACCGAAGCGTGATTGTGACGCTGGGCCAGGCGCTCGATCTTGCCGAGCCGTTCGATCCCGAGCTCGCCGGCGTGATCCTCGATGTGTTCCACCTGTGGTGGGATCCGCGGCTGTACGAAGAGCTGCGCCGCGCTTCCGGACGAATCTTCGGCTTGCATGTTTCCGATTGGGCCGTGCCGCTGCCCGGCATCGTCACCGGACGGAGCATGATGGGCGAGGGGGTGATCGAGATTCGAAGGATCCGGCGCGCGATTGACGCAACCGGCTACAGCGGCCCGATCGAGGTCGAGATCATGAACGAGAAGATCTGGGCGCAGCCGATCGACGATACGTTTTCCCAGATGATCGAAGCGTTCCGCGCGTGCGTGATCGATTAAGCAGCGCCCGTCAAGCCTCCGGACCCAGCGCGATGACGAAGTATTCCGCTTTATCCGGACCGGGATTATGGACGCCGTGCAGATCGTGCGAATTGATGTACAGCACGGAGCCCGCGGTGAGGCGGGTGGTCTTTCCGTTGACGGTGGCGTCCAGAACGCCCGACTGCATGCAAAACATTTCTTCATGCAAATGTTGGTGCGGGGGATGCGGCGAAGCTCCCGCGTTCAACTCCGTCACATGCACTTCCAAGGGATAGCCGGTATGCGTTTCGCCGGTGAAGACGGCGTGCGTTTTGGAAACGGCGCTGGTTTTCGACGGCAGATTTTCGAACGGGAAAGCTTGCGACGGCAGGCGTTTGGCCGCCTGCTGCGCGGCGGCGATTGCGGGCAGCAGCATGGCGAACCTTCTACGGGAAGTTTTCATGTTCCCTCCTTGGATCGATTATGCCTATTTTGAAGCAGCCTGCTGGGTCCCGACCGGCGTGACGCCGAGCATGGCGTTGGCCAGCGCGCGGATTGCGGGCTCGCCGTTTTTGACCACCGGATGATCGCCGTAGTATTGCTCGCGCACCATCCCCCAGCGATCGATGAACAGAAGAATCGGGACCACCGGGCGCATGCCCTCCGGCACGTCCGCCACCTTGATAATCGCCTCCTTCTCGATGAAGCCAATGGGGAAGGCGGGGCGATAGCGCTGGACGAAAATCGGGAGCATGTATTTCGCGTTGGGGTCGCCCGCCGCGCCGATCACCTGCAATCCTTTCGGCCCCAGGTCCTTTTGGATGCGGTTGACGATATCGAGCATCCGGATGCAGTCGTCGCATTGCGTGGAAAAGATCATCAGCAGGACGGTACGGCCGCGGAATTTGCGCAGCTCGATGGGCTTTCCGTCGGAGCCGCGGATGGGGACCGACACGGCCGGGCGCGGCGTTTTGGCGGCCGCCGCCGCAGCGCACAGCAGCAGAAGAAAAGATCGGCGCGACATGTCTCTTATAGTAACCGGCTTATCGTCACCGGCAAAAGCTCACCGCGCTTCGACTTCGGTAAGCCAGTCCGGGCGCTTCAACACCTCGCGCGGGCGGCTGCCATCCGGCGGGCCGATGATGCCGTCGCGCTGCATCATGTCCAAAATCCGCGCGGCGCGGCCGTAGCCCAGCCGCAGGCGGCGTTGCAGCGTGGATGTGGAGGCCTTGCCCATCTCCACCACGATGCGAACGGCATCCTGATACAGGGGGTCTTCTTCGCCGTCGAATTCCTCGGGTTCGCCTTCCTCATCCTCGGCCGGAGGAGCGATCAGGAAGGTCTTGTCGTATTCGGGCTGGGCCTGGGCTTTCCAGAACTCCACCACGCGGTTGGTTTCCGCCTCGCTGACGTAAGCGGCGTGCACGCGCGTCAGCCGCGACGAGCCGGGCGGAAGAAACAGCATGTCGCCCTTTCCCAGCAGATGCTCGGCGCCCATGACGTCCAGCACGGTGCGCGAATCGACGCGGGTGGCCACGCGGAAGCTGATGCGCGACGGGAAATTGGCCTTGATCAAGCCGGTGATCACGTCGACGCTCGGCCGCTGCGTGGCCAGCACCAGGTGCATGCCGACGGCGCGCGCCATCTGGGCCAGGCGCGTGACGCTCTCCTCGACGTTGGCGCGTTCGAGCATCATGAGGTCCGCCAGCTCGTCGATGATCACCAGCACGTAGGGGATCTGCTCCAGCTCCTCTTCGCCCGATTCCTCCTCGAAAAGGCTGCGCGGCTCAGCCTGGAGGGCGCGGACTTTCTTGTTGTACTGCTCGATATTGCGCACGCCCTGCGATGCGAGCAGCTTCAAGCGGCGCTCCATTTCCAGCACGGCGTTGCGCAGCGCGTTGGTCGCTTTTTTCGCGTCGGTAATCACCGGCGTGAGCAGGTGTGGGATGCCTTCGTACAGCCCGAATTCGAGCCGCTTGGGATCGACCATGATCATGCGGACCTGGCGCGGCGTCGCCTTATAGAGGATCGACATGATCAGCGTATTGAGCATCACGCTCTTGCCGGAGCCGGTGGAACCGGCGATCAGCAGATGCGGCATGGTATCGAGCGCGGTGACCTTGATCCGGCCGTTGATATCCTTGCCGAGCGCGATGGTCAGCGGCGACGCCGAGTCCTGAAACTCCTCCGATTCGAGGATCTGCCGCAAACTGATTACTTCGCGCTTGGAATTGGGCACTTCGATTCCGACGGTCGGCTTGCCGGGGATCCGCTCAATCAGAATCGATTCGGCTTGCAAGCCCAGGCACAGATCTTCGGTCAAGGTGGTGATGCGGGAATATTTCACGCCGGCCTCGGGCTTGAACTCGAACGTCGTCACAACGGGACCCGGGTTGATCTGCGTCACCGTGCCGAAAACATTGAATTCCTCGAACTTTGATTTAATCCGCGCGGCGATTTCTTTCAGCTCCTGGCTATCGTAGACGCTGCGCGCGGCCGGCTCATTCAACAGATCGGTGGGCGGGATCCGAAATTCCGTGCGCTCTTTGGGCATCGGCGCGGTGCGGGCGGAAACGGGTTCCGGCGGCGGCGGCGCGGCGGGGCGCGGAGGCTCGGGCGGAATTTCCAGCGGGCGGATCGGAATATCCTCGATTTCGACTTGCGCCGCCTCGGGTTCGAGGGGATCGACAATGGGCGGCGTCTCCGGCGCGGGCGATTCCGCCGCGCCGCGGGTGGGAACGCGGAACTTGCCGGTCTTTTCGCCGCATTTTTCGCGGATCTCTTCCCTGCCCTTGCGGCGCCGCGATCTCCAGGCGGCGAAGCGTTCCCTCAGCAGGCCGGCCAGACGCATGGGGCCGCGGAACCACGCCGCCAGGCGCGACATCTCAAACGCCGACACCAGATAGATCGAGACGATCCAGCAAGCCGCGGTCGCCAGGATTGCGCCGGTGAGATTCATGGATTCGGTCAGATAATCGGCGAGGATCGATCCGGCGAGGCCGCCGGCCGGGATCGCGCCCGCGATGGGCCGCCAGTCGGCCAATCCAAACGCCGTGCCGGTGGAGGCGATCAGGAGCAGCGCGCCGGCGGTTTTCACCGCCGGAGCTTCGATCGGCGAGGAGCGAACCCATTTCCAGCCGAGCAGAAGGATCAGCGCGGGAATGGCGTACGCCGCGAGCCCGAAAATTTGCAGGCACAGATCGGCGGTGAAAGCTCCGACCCGTCCCGTCAGATTCGCGGCCCGCGCCGCGCCGGTGGCCGTATCCCAGGAGGGATCGGACGGCTGATATGAGGCGAGGCTGAAGAAAACGAACAGCCCCGCGAATAAACACACCACCGCGAAGGCTTCATTGAGCCGTGGATGCCGCGTAGGTCCCAAATATTTCATCTCCCGCCGGCGCGGAAGAATGCCAGAGCGATCACCATTATGCCAAAAATGATCCGGTACCAGACGAAGACCGCCAGCGAACGCCGCCGCAGGTAGTTCAGGAAAAAGGCGATGGCCAGGCAGCCGGTGATGGCGCTGGCGAGAATGCCCGCCAGAAAGGCCATCTGCATATCCTGCGGCAGGCCGCCGCCGTGTTTGGTCAGATCCCAGAATTTTTTCGCCGCCGCCCCGGCGATGATGGGCGTGGAGAGCAGGAACGAAAAGCGCGCCGCGGTGGGACGGTCCAGGGCGCGGAACAGGCCGGCGGCGATGGTGCTGCCGCTGCGGGAGACGCCGGGAATGATGGCGAAAGCTTGCGCGACGCCGACAGCGAGCGAATCGAGCAGGGAAACCTGGGCGATGTCTTTCCGCTTGCGGCCTGCCGAATCCGCCAGCCACAGGATGAGGCCGACGACGATCGCCGCCGTGGCGATGATATAGGGGCTGCGGAGGGCGGTCTCCGCCTGTTTGTCGAACAGAACGCCGGCGGCCGCGCCGGGAATCGTTCCCAGGATCAGAAGCCACAGCAGGCCGCGATTTTTCAGCAGCGCGGCGTCGCCGCCGGCGCGCAGCCCGATGGCCTGGCCGATAATCTGGATCCAGTCGCGAAAAAAGAACAGGATTACGGCGGCCAGCGTCCCGACGTGGAGGGCGACGTCAAAGGTGAGGCCGCCGTCGTCCCAGCCGAGCATCCAGGGGACGATGATCAGGTGCGCGCTGCTGCTGACGGGAAGAAATTCCGTAAGTCCTTGCAGGATTCCCAGCAGGATCGCATGCAGAAGGGGCATAGTTTATTAGGTTAGCAGCGCCGCCGGCCGGGGAAACAGCGGCGCCGCCTTTTGATACGGTCATCTTCTGGCATCCGGCGCGCGTTTCACGTAAACTATTGCCATGCGGGGATTCCGAGTCAAACGAGGGCGTTGTGCGCCGCTTCGGGCGTTGTGCTTAGTCTGGAGCTGATATTCGCGGTTTTGGTTCTGATCAGCGCGCTGTTTTCGCTGCTGTCGATCATCGCGGCGCATCGTTACCTCGCCGTGCGCCCGCCGGTGCTTCGTAGGACGGCGCCGATCAGCATTCTAAAGCCGCTGGCCGGGCTGGACCGCGATCTGGAAGCGAACCTGCGCTGTTTCTTCGAGCAGGACTATCCGTGTTTTGAGATTCTGTTCGCGGTCCGCGACGAGAGCGATCCCGCGTTCGCGGTGGTGGAGAAGCTGCGGCGCGAATACGCGAAGGTGCCCTCGCGCGTGGTCCTTACCGGAGAGCCGCCGTACGCCAATCGCAAGGCCTACAGCCTGGAGCGAATGCTGGGCGTGGCGTCCCACGATCTGGTGGTGATGAGCGACAGCGATACGCGCGCCACGCCTTCGCTGCTCAAAACCATCGCGGCGGAGTTTCAGGATCCGGCGGTCGGCCTGGCCACCTGTCCTTATCGCGCGGTGGGCGCGAACTTCTGGTCGAAGCTCGAAGCGGCCGGATTGAACAGCGATTTCATCGCCGGGATTCTTGCCGCCCGGATGCTGGAAGGGATGCGCTTTGCCGTGGGGCCGACCATCGCCGCCCGGCGCGAAGTGCTCGAAACGATCGGGGGATTCGCGCGGCTGAAGGACTATCTTGCCGAAGATTTCATGCTGGGGCGGCTGGCGGCGGATGCCGGTTACGGCGTGATTCTTTCGTCCTATGTGATCGAGCATCACCTGGCGGCGGCGGGCGTCCGGCAAAACTTTGCGCATCGCCTGCGGTGGCTGCGCAGCACGCGCCGGTCGCGGCCGCTGGGATATCTGGGCCAGGTGTTCACGACGACCACGCCGCTCTCGCTTGCGATGGTGGCCGCGGATTGGCGGCTATGGCCGGCGGCGGCGGCGGCGATCGCGCTGCGGATCGCGGCGGCATATGTCATGGCGGCGCGGGTCCTGCGCACCGGAGTCTCCGCGCTGCTGCTGGTCGAGGATCTGGCCGCGTTCGGCTTCTGGATCGGCGGATTTTTCGGCCGCACCATCGTCTGGCGCGGCGCGCGCTACCGGCTGATGCGGGACGGGCGATTCGCGCCGGTTCATTCGGCCAGCAGCACGATCTCCACCCGGCGATTGCTGGCGCGGCCCTCTTCGGTCTCGTTCGACCCGCGCGGGCGGTTGGAGCCGTCGCTGGAAACCGAGAGCCGCGATTCGGGAATCGCGTAGCGATTCGCCAGGAGTTCGAGCAGGCGCAGCCCGCGCGCCACGGACAGCTCCCAGTTATTGGCGAAACGGCGGTTGTGGATCGGCACGGAATCGGCGTGGCCGATCAGGCTGACGCGATTCGGCACGTCGCGAATCACTTGGGCGATCGCTTCCACCGCAGGCAGAGCGCCGTCGCTCACCCGGTCGTCGCCGGAAGCGAACAGGATCGCCTGCGGCAGGCTGATGACCAAACCGCGCGGTTCGAGCGCGGCTTCAATTCCCCGCTGGGCCAGTATCTTTTGCGCTTTGTCGAGTGGCGCCGGTCCTGGCGAATCGATTGGGGGCGGCGCGGGCGAATGAGCCGGCAACTGCGCGGCGGCGGCGATGAAGAAAATCAGCAGGATGGTCAACACGTCCAGGTAGCTGACCATCCAGCGGTCGGTTTTGCCGGCTTCCCCGCGGGCGCTTAATTCCGGCCGAGGTAAGCGCCGAGGCGCTCGCGCGCGAGCGACGGATGCACTCGATCGTACAAGCACAGGACTCCTTCCACAATCAACTCATCCTGCTCCACCGCTTCGGCGGCGCGGGCGCGGATGCGATAGGCGAGCGGCAGCAGCACCAGATTGGCCAGCGCCAGCCCGTAGATGGTCGATACGAACGCGGCTCCGATGCCGGCGGCCACCGAAGCCAGATCGGAAAACCGGCGCAAGACCTCGAGGAGACCGATCACGGTTCCGAGAACGCCGAGGGTTGGCGCAAATCCGCCGGCGACTTCGAAAGGGCGCGCGCCGCTTTCCAGTTGGCGCTCGCGCAGGCGGACGCGGCTGAGCAGCGCGTCCTCCAGTTCGGCTCGCTGCGCCACATCCAGCGCGAGGGCGAGCGATTCTCTGAGGAAAGAACAGCGCACGCCTTCGAGCATCGGCTCAATCGCCAGCAGGCCGCTGGCGCGCGCGTGTTTCATCAACGCCATGATCTGGTCGATCAATTCGGCGTGATCCAACTGAGGCGGAACAAAGAGCTCGCGCGCCCGCCGGAAGGCTTGAATCAGCGAGGCGCGGGGGGTGGTCACGAAAAAGGCCCCCAGGGTTCCGCCGGCGACGACCAGCGCTCCGGTGGGTTGAAAGAAATAGACGAGCCGTACGCCGCTGGCCGCGATGCCGGCCAGCAGTGCGGCGGCCGCGATGGCGATGCCGGCCAGCATCCAAACATCCAGGCGCGGCGGCGGCGACGGGCGCGGCACTTCTTTCAGGGCGGCGGCGGTGGACAACGAGCAACTCCCGCGCGGTGTGAGGCAATTCGCCTGCCGCGCGCAGGCGGTAGAAAACAAAGGCGGGCGCGGCGCCGACGTTTCGTAACGGGAACCAGCTTGAATCCGTCTTGTCTAGAAATGACACGGCGGGAAGCAATTGTGATCGCGTTCGGGCTGCCGCTCGCCGCTTCCGACACGCGCCCGTTTTGGGAAGGAAAGAAACCGGAGGATTGGACAGAAGAAGAACGGCGGGAGCTGCTATCGCGCTCGCCGTGGACGCGCGAAGCGGAGGTGAAGTTCAACGGCGGCCCGGGTCCTCTGGGCGGTCCGGATGGCTGGTTGATGGCGCAGCCGGGCGTGATTCTGAATGAGCCCAACGGCAGCACCACGCGAACTCCGAAAAAATTCGCCGCGACCGTGCGGTGGGAATCCGCGCTGCCGATCCGTCTGGCCGGGGGAAACAAGTCCGGCAAAGAGCCGGCGAATTACGTTTTGAGCGTGACCGGAGACCTGCCGATGCTGGGCGGCGCGGGCGAAGAAACGGACGAGGAGCATCAGTCGCGGCTCGAGAATCTGAAACAGTACACACGAATCGAAAAGCGCGGCGGTCCTTTATACCTGGCGGATTTCGCCGATCAGCGGGGAAAAGGGACGGAAGCGGGGACGCGATTTTTTTTCGACCGGAGCGATCCGATTACGCTTCACGACGGATCCGTAACGTTTGTCACCCGGCTGGGGCCCATCGATTTAAAGTGCAAATTCGCGCTGAAGGAGATGGTCTACCACGGCAGGCTTGAGCTCTAGGGCGTGGCCGTGAAGTGTGGCAGTGAAGTTGCGAACGGGATGCCTGTGACTCCGCTTGAGATCGGCAAATTGCGCGAGATTGCGCGCTGTTCCGGACCCTGCGTTACGATTTTTCTGCCGGCCTACCGGCCCGGCGACCAGACGCTGCACTCGGCCGCGCGGCTGTTGCGCAATTTTGTGCAGGAAGCATCGCGCGCGCTCGGCGTTCCCCCCGACGGCGATCTGCTTCAGCCGCTGAGCGCGATGGCGCGCGATGCCGGCACCGATCAGGGCTGTCACTGGCCGCGGGCGCTGTTTCGCTGCCCGCAGTGTTTTGAAACCGTATTTCTGCGCGAAGCGGCGCCGGCGAAGTGCTTCGCGGGCGGGCGGATCCACATTTTGCCGGTGCTCGGCGAGCTGCATCTGCCGCCGGAGTTCTATCTCCTGCGCGTTTCGCGGAAACGGGCCGGCTTTTTCCGCGTGCGCTTTTCGCTGGAGCCGCTGCCCATGCCGGGCCACCTGCCGGACAACGTGGACGCGTTTCTGAACCTCGACAAGCCGGATCATGACCGGGAAAACCGGTCGCCGGCGGGCCCGGCGGCGAACCGGAGGATCCGTTTCGGCACGGGCGCGCCGCGCGAAACGGATCCGGAGTCCGCCGCATATTATCGCGCGCTCGATCGCGCGATTCAGGAGTTGCATCCGAAGGCTCCGCTGATTCTCGCGGGGGTCCAGGAGGAGGTCGCGGTCTATCGCGAGGTGAGCTCGCATCCGGAACTGGTGGCGGGGGCGATCGGCGAGAATTCGTCCGATGAGGAAGTGGTCGGCCGCGGTTATGCGATGCTGCGCGAAGCGGCCATCGAGCGCGGGGTGCGGGAGTTGGCGGAGGCGTTCCATCGGCTGGCGCCGGCGCGCCTGCTGACCGAGCCGAAGGCCGCCAGCGCGGCGGCGGCCGAGGGCCGTGTCGCGCGCCTGTTCGTGCGCGCCGGAGCCGGCGACGAACTGATCAATGCGGCGGCGGTGGAAACCATCGCGCGCTCCGGAGACGTCCAGCTCCTGCCCCGGGAGCGGATGGAACATCCCATCGTGGCGGCGCTGCGGTACTAAGGCTTTCCGGGGGGCTGGAGCGTGGCTTGCACGCCCGGCGCTCCGGAGTTTTCCACCAACTCCCGGACGGCGGCGGCGGTCATCAGTTCGCCTCCTGAAGCGCGAAACTCCGCGATCATCCTGGATGCCGCATCGTCATTCAAGGCCCGTATGGCGTCGCTCACCAAGATGACCCGCCCGCCGCGCTTGAGCAGTCCGAATGCGGCGTATTTGACGCAAATTTCGGTCACCACGCCGTAGACGAAATAGCGGTCCGCGTTCAGACGGCCGAGGATCGAGGGAAGATTCACATTGGTGAAGCAGTCCAGTTGCTGTTTTTCCAGCAGAATCTGCGCCGCGTTGCGGTCGGAGGGCGCATTCGGAACCACCACGCGATTTTCCAGCAGGGTCGCCGCGGGCTTGCGCTGCCCGTCGGTTCCGGCGACGCAATGGTGGGGATAGAGGCGAAATTCGGGATCGTCCTCGGAGTGGGCGTCCATGGTCGAGATCAGGGGAATGCCGCGCGAGGCGGCCAGCCGGTTCAGCGCGGCCACCCGATCGAGAATCGCCTCGGCGCCCGGCACGTAGAGCGCGCCGGCCGGGAACAGAAAATCGATTTGCGTGTCGATGTCGAAGAAGACCGTCATTCGGCCACTCCTTTCTTCACGCGCTCATACAAACATTCCAGTTCCATGCTGATTTGAACATTCCAGCCGTTGTGCGGTTCAAACAGGCTTTGGCAGGCGGCCGGGAGCCTGGCCAGCGATTCGGCCGCGTATCTTCGCGCCTCGCTGGCCGAGGGCAGGGGCTCGACCAGCTCCCCGCCCAGGATCACCGGACGCAGGAGGGCCTCTGACGGAGGCGAGCCGGGGGGGCACGACGGGCATTCGCTGGCGCGCGCCAGCAGATCGTGATCGGCGAAGCGGAACACCTGTTTGGCTCCCGGCAGCGTCCGCTTATCCTCGCTCAGTTTCAGCGTATAGCGCCGCGTTCCGGAATAGTCGAGCTCCACCAATTTATAAACCACGCCGAGCGTCGGCGCGTCGGCCGAGGTGGCCAGCTCGGTTCCCACGCCGAAACTGTCGACGGGCAGGCGCGCGGCGAGCATTTCGTGGATCTTATGCTCGTTCAAATCGCCGGTGATCATGATTTTCGCGTCGCGGAGGCCGGCGTCGTCCAGGATCTTGCGCACCGCCGGCGCCAGCTCCACCGGATTGCCGGAATCCAGCCGGACGCCCCACAGCGGGCGGCCCAGCTCCGCCGCGCGGCGCGCGCCTTCGATCGTATCGTAGGTGTCGATGAGATAAACCGTGCTTTCTCCCAGCAGATTTTGCAGGCGCCGGAAGGCCTCGCGCTCCTGGGGAAAACTCATCACCCAGGAGTGCGCGCAGGTTCCAAAGACCGGAACGCCGTAGCGGCGGCCGGTCTCGGTATTGCTGGTCCCTTCGCAACCGCCGATGTAGGCGGCGCGTCCGGCCAGGACGCCGGCTTCCGGGGAATGGGCGCGCCGGGTGCCGAACTCGACCACGCCGCGCCCCAGCGCCGCCTTCACCACGCGCGCGGCCTTGGTCGCGATCATGGATTGAAAGCCGATGGTGGAAAGCAGAAACGTTTCCGGGATCTGCGCCTCGATCAGCGGCGCGCGCAGCGTCAGAAAGGGCTCATTGGGGAACAGCGGCGTGCCTTCCCGCACCGCGAACAGATCGCCGGTGAAGCGCAGCCCGGCCAGCATCTGGAAAAATCCGGGGTGCGCGCGGGCAAAGTGCGGCAGCGACCGCAGATAATCGATCTCCTCCGGGGTGAAGCGCAGATTCAGCAGGTAGTCGGCCGCCTGCGCCAGCCCGGCGGCCACGATGAAGTTGCGGTTCCGTGGAAGCTTGCGGACAAACAGCTCGAAGGTGGCGCGCTCGCTGGCTTTGCCGGCCTCGAAGTAGCCCGCCGCCATGGTGAGCTGATAGAGGTCGGTCAGGATGCCGAGGGGCACTATTTTTTGTTGGCCGGGGGCGGCGGAGCCTTCACGTCGTCCGCGCTGTTGCGCAGGTCCTTGACGGCATTCGCATCCAGCATGTACAGCGACGCCTCTCCGTCGCGCCTGGCGATGCCGTTTTCGGCGATTTGCACGTGTTCGGTGCGTTTGCCGTCGTTGGAAACCACGGTGATCTCCAGCGCGGGGGAGGTGAAGCCGCTATCGACGAACTTGGTGGCCGCCAGATCGCGCAGCTTATCGAGAAACGCCTGGATGCTGGTATTGTCCATCTGCGCGCCGTTGGACATCCACTTGTCGCCGGATTTTTCGAAGGTCCGCAGTTTGGCGCCGTCCTTGAATTCGATCCTGCTGGGGTCGGTGTAGCCGAAGTCGAACAGCTTCTTGTTGCGGAAATCGTCGATGGACTTATCCACGCCTTCGCCCAGATCCTTGGTCACCTTCTGCACGCCCTCGACCACGCTCGATTTAGCGAGGTAGTCGTCCTTGGACTTTCGAACCTCCAGCGTCTGCGTGCCGGAGGCGTCGGTCACCTTGGCGATGGCGACCGGAGCGGCCGAAGCCCACGACGCCGCGATCTTTTTGGCGTCCTCATCGGAGACGCTGGTATCCATCTGGGCGCCGCTCAGCTTGCGGACCAGGTCGTCCACCTGAAAAGCGTCGGCGCGCATTGGCTTCGGCTTCAGGATCTGCCACTCGTTCTGGTTCACCTTGCCGAACTCCATGTCCTGGTGTTTGGCATGGAGCTCCACGCGGCTGATTTTATCCTGGTCGAAGGTCATCAGACGCTTGTCGCGCAGGTCCTTCCAGGACTTATCGAAGCTGTCCTTATTGAAGCTGGACATGGTGTACAGCTTGGGATCGCCCGCGGCCATGGCGTAGACGTTGCTGCCGGCCGGGGTCGAATCGCCGATCAGCAGCTTCTTCGTTGTTCCATCCTTCATGGTGAAGGTGACTTCGTCGGCGGCCGGGGCAAGGCCGTAGGAGGCGACGTCGGCGGGATGCTCGTCCACCACGCGCTCCGCGCTGATGCTGGCGGCAGCCGAGGCCACTGCGTTGGCCGAAGCCTGATCGGCGCCCAGCGGCTGGGGGGACGTGATCGACCACTTTCCGGCGTCGTCCTTTCTGACGATGGTGTCGGTGCCGTCGCGCTTCTTAATTTCGATCTGCCGGATGTCGTCTTCCTTGAGCGAAAGAATTTTCGGGGACGTGTCGGCCGGCGGCTTGGCCGCCTTGGCGGCTTCGGATTTATTCGACCACCACAGCGCGCCGCCCATTCCGGCCAGCAGCAGCGCGGCGATCAGAAGACGGCCCGGTTTCACCTTCTCACCTCGCCCATTCCTCTATCTCCGCTTCCACCACACTCCGACGCCGGCGGCCACGATCAGCAGCGGCAGGAACACCACGCTTTCATAAAACACCATGGACATCTGCCGGCTGGTCATGGTCAGCGGGCGGTCGTCCTGCGGCTTGGGCCGGATGGAGATCAGGTCCTCGTCCGACGACAGCCAGTTCATCATGTTCATGAACAGATCGCGGTTGCCGTTGAACTTCAAAAATCCGTTGGAAATCCAGCGCGACGATCCGACCACCACGAACCGGCCGTTTTCATTTTCCTTGCCGTTGTTATAGGTGCCCGCCGCGCCAAGCGTCAGCGGGCCGTGTTTATCGTTCTTGCTCTCGCGGATCTCGGGCGAGCTGAGATTGGTGGTCGCGAAACTGTTCTCGGTGGTTTCCAACAGCTTCTCGACCGTGGTCTTATCGCCGTTCTTGATTTCGAGCGATCGGGCCAGCGGGAAACCCGAGGGCACATCCTTCATATCGCGCACGATCGCGTGCGAGGTATAGGAGGTAACCAGCGGGAACTCCGGCCCCAGGCCGAAAAGCTGGCCGACGCCGCTGGTATCGAGCACCAGATCCTTATCCGGCGTCACCCCCCAGCCTTCCAGAAGGGTCATCAGCGGCTGGTTCTCATCGACGCCGTTACCGGCGAATTTCAGAGGCGGATCCACCAGGAACAGCGCCCGCCCGCCGTTTTCGACATATTTCTTGATGGCCTCCACTTCCGGCTGCAAGTAATCGCGCGTCGGCCCGCCCACCACCAGCACGGTGCAGGACTGCGGGATCTCCGGCTTCTCCAGCAGCTTCACGGTGTCGGTTTTGTAGTTATTTTTTTCGAGCAGATCCTTGACCGCCGAATATCCCTCGCGGTCGCTGTCGGTGATGGAATGTTCGCCCGAGCTGACCACGAAACACGCCGTCCGCTCGCCGCCCTTCATCGCCCGCACCAGCGCGCCGGTGATATCCTCCTCGCTCAGCGACTTGGCCTCCTCGTGCTTGTTGCCGACGTTGACGAAAATCGTTCCGTATGTTTTCACGCCGGCGGCGATGGCCTGGGTCTTGTTCTTGTCCACGTCGCGGTACTCGACGTTGATTTTGGGCGAAAGGTTCTGATAGCGGTCGAGCAGGTCGTGCGCGCTCTGGAATTTGGTGGGCTGATCCCAATAGGTGATGGTCACGTCCTGCTTCAGGTTTTTCGCGATCTTTTGCGTCTGATCGGAAAGCGTGTACTTCTTGCTCGAAGTCGCGTCGTAGCTCTTGTTATACCGGTTGGCGAGGAAATTCACGCCGCTCACCACCGCGATCACGATGGCCACATAAAGAACCGTGTAGGCGGTGAACCGGGTTTGCCGGGC
>JAJPIT010000015.1 GCA_021324615.1 Terriglobia bacterium
CACCTTGATCCGTTGTAATTGCTTCTGACTCAATGTCACCATCTCCTTTCAGGGGTGACAGAATCGCTGGCCTGTTAGGGGGTGACAAAATCGCTGGCCTACATCAATAGATGATAACGGCTGGTTGCTTTACCCGTGCAGAGTGTGCGATAACCATAAAATTATCGCCTGACCAAGCTAAGCTACATCGGAGGATAAGATGCGGATTCGATTCGGAGGATTAAATCTGCTGGCGGCGGCGTGTTTGCTGGGTGTGTTCCCGGCGCGGGCCGTCCCCATCACCTACATTGTTCAAACCACCGCCAGCGGGACGTTGAACGGCGTGGCCTTCACCAACGCCGGGCTCACCGTCACCCTGAGCGGAGATACCTCGGGAATTGTGTCCCTCAATCCGGCGACGCAAGATTTCAGCCTGGGGAACCCCGGCGCGGCGACGCTGGTAATTTCCGGATTGGGCGCCGCCGCCTTCACCGATCAAATGGCCGCGGTGTCCACCTTGAACACGCCCTTTAATGGCGCCTACGCCGCGGGAATTGTGGACACAACTCAAAGTACTCTGGTGGCTTTCGCCGAGGCGCAGGGCTACGATCTGGCCAGCCCGCTGAGCTTCTCCGGAATGGGAGGCCTGGGGAATGGGGGAGGAACACAAAACACGTTTCCCACCACGGGCGGCGATCTCATTTTCACCCGGCAGCAACCCCCCGTCCTGGTTGGAGCGAGTTTCTCTGCCATCCTTACCACCACTCTTACGGATCAGGGCGGCCCGATTTCCGCGCCGGTCGTCTTGACCGAGACCACGCCGCTCGGCCAGGTGAACGGCACCATCTCCGGCACGAACGCCCAGGATTATTACTCCTTTTACTGGGGCGGAGGAGCATTCGCCGCCAGCGCCTCCATCACGAACGCGGTTGCCGGAACCTCGTTCCAATTCTCGGCTGGAGCTGGCGGGTCCTGTAATTCGATCGGCTCGCAAACATTGAATGCGGGCGACGGCTATAGCGGCACTATTGGGGCGGGGAATCTCGCTGCCGGGCAATACTGTATCGGCTTGACCGAGAACGGAACAACCGACCCGAATTACGCGATCACGTTCGACACGCCGCTGTCCACCCCGGAGCCGGGGACGTTCCTGCTGTTTTCGGCGGGCGCGGCTGCGCTGGCGGCCGCGCGCGGTCTCAGATTGCGTAAATTCCGCAGTTGATATCGACCGCGGCGGCCGAGTGCGTGATCGCCCCGCTCGAAATGAAATCCGGGCGGGCTTCGGCGTAGGCGCGGACGTTTTCCAGCGTCACGCCGCCGGAAATTTCCGTTTCCGCGCGCCGCCCGATAAACTCGATCTCCGCGGCGGCCTGCTCCGGCGTCATGTTATCGAGAAGCAGACGGGCCGCTCCGCAGGCCAGAGCCTCTTCGATTTCGGCGTGCGCGCGCGTTTCAATCTCGATCGGTTTGTTCAAGCTGCGGGCTCGTTCGATCGCGGCACGAACGCCGCCCGCCAGGCGAATGTGGTTGTTCTTGATCAGCACCGCATCGTACAGACCCATGCGATGGTTGACCACGCCGCCCGCCGCCGCCGCCATTTTCTCCAGTACGCGCAAGCCGGGCGTGGTTTTCCGCGTGTCGAGAATGCGCACGCCCGTTCCTGCGACCGCGGCGACAAACTTCGCCGCCATCGTCGCGATGCCGGAAAGGCGCTGCAAAAAATTCAGCGCGACGCGCTCCCGCGTCAGCAGCTCGCGCGCCGGGCCGCGGACTTCCGCGATTTTTTCGCCGGCCGGGAGCCGCTCGCCGCTCGATCGCAACACGGAAACATCGGAGAATAAAAGCGCGAGCAGTTCGGCGCCCGCAAGCGTCAGATCCTGGCGCGCGACGAATTCGGCGCGGGCCTTCATCGCCGCGGGAATGCAGGCGTTGGTAGTGATATCGCCGGCGCCGATATCTTCATCCAATGCATTCTGAATCGCGCGCCGAACGTCAGGATGCGAGATGTGGAACGTCATCCGAGCGCCGCGCGGTTCTGATTCAACTTCGCCTGATATTCGGCGCGCTGCTGGCGCATGCTGGCGATCACGTGTTCCGGCGCGCGCTTGAGGAACTCGTCGTTGGAAAGCTGGCGGTCCTTTTCGGCGATCAGCTTCTCAAGCTGCATGTTTTCCTTTTCCAGGCGGTCGCGATTCACCGGGATATTCAGCATCGCGCTGAAATACGGGGCCACGCCCGCGCCATCCGGCCCTAAATAGTTCCAGGCGCCGTGCTGTGCCGTTCCCGGATCGCCCTGGCGGACCTCCAGCTTGACCGACGCCATCCGCTCGATCGCCGGTTTTTGAGCCAGGATGAGCCCGTAGCGATCTCCCGCGGCCACGACTTCGGCGTTCAGCGTCTGCTTGGGATCCACGCCCGCTTCGGCGCGGCGGGCGCGGATGCCGCTCACCAGGGCTTGCAACATCTCTACGCTACGCTCGGCCTCGGCGTCGGAATGGGCTGGCGCGAATTGCGGATACCGCGCCAGCGCGATCGACTTTCCGGGCATTTTGAGCCGCTGCCACAGCTCTTCGGTGATAAACGGCATCACCGGATGCAGCAGCCGCAGCGCCTGCTCATATACCGCGTAAGCGAAGCTCCAATCCGCTTCGGATTTTTTAAATTCCAGATACCAGTCGCAAAATTCATCCCACCAGAAATGATAAAGAGCGTTGGCGGCTTCATGGTAGCGATGCTCGCCGAAGGCGGCGTTCGAGATTCGCGCGCATTCGTTCAGGCGGCTGCCAATCCAGCGGTCGTAGATCGAGGATGGCCCGGCCGCGCCTTCGCGCGGCTTGGTAAACAGCAGCCTGGACGCGTTCCAAATCTTGTTCGCGAAAGCGCGTTCGGCGTCGAGGCGCTCTTCGCTGAGCGCGATATCGGCGCCCGGCGCGGCGCTCACCAGCAGCGCGAAGCGGACCGCGTCGGTGCCGTATTTTTCGTTGACCACCAAAGGATCGATCACGTTGCCCTTGGTTTTTGAGATTTTCTGCCGCTCGGCGTCGCGCACCAGGCCGTGGATGTGCACCTCGCGGAACGGAACTTCGCCGGTCATCTCGATTCCCAGCATGATCATTCGCGCGGCCCAGAAGAAAATAATGTCGAAGCCGGTGACCAGCAGCGAGGTTGGATAGAACGCGCGCAGATCCACGGTGTCGTCCGGCCAGCCGAGGGTCGAAAAAGGCCACAGCCCGGAGCTGAACCAGGTGTCGAGCACGTCGGTGTCCTGCACAAGCTCCGCCGAGCCGCAATCGCCGCAGCGCGCCGGCGTCTCGCGCGCGACGGTGACGTGATGATCCGGGCAATGCCACGCCGGAATGCGATGGCCCCACCAGAGCTGGCGCGAGACGCACCAGTCGCGGATGTTATGCATCCACTCGAAATAAGTTTTGGCCCAGTTCGCCGGGACGAAGCGGATGCGGCCCTCCTCGACAGCCCGGATAGCCGGTTCGGCGAGCGGCTTCATTTTCGCCCACCACTGCATGGAGACCAGCGGCTCGACGATGGTCTTGCAGCGCTGGCATTTCCGCAGATTCACCTGGTAGGGCTCGATCTTTTCGAGCAGGCCGAGTTTTTCCAGATCCGCGACCACGCGTTTTCGCGCTTCGAAACGATCCAGACCCGCGTACGCTCCTGCGGCCGCGGTCATCCTGCCGTTTTCGTCGATGACTTTGATGCTGGCAAGATGGTGGCGCTTGCCGGCTTCGAAGTCGTTGGGATCGTGCGCCGGCGTGATCTTCACCGCGCCCGAGCCGAATCCCAGCTCGGCCATCTCATCGAGCACCACCGGAATGGCGCGTTCCGCCAGCGGCAGCAGGGCGTTGCGTCCGGCCAACTCCGCCGCGCGCGGATCCTGGGGATTGATCGCCACGGCAGTGTCGCCCAGCATCGTTTCCGGCCGCGTCGTGGCGACCACTAATTTCGTATCGCTTCCGCTCACCGGATAGCGGATGTGCCATAAAAACCCATCGGTTTCTTCGGAAATCGCTTCTAAATCCGAAAGCGCCGTCTGGCAGCGGGGACACCAGTTCACCATGTACTCGCCGCGGTAGATGAGACCTTTCTCGTACAGCCGGACGAAAGCTTCGCGAACCGCGCGCGACAGGCCGGGATCCAGCGTGAAGCGGAGTCGGGTCCAATCCACGCTGACGCCGGCGCGTTTCATCTGCTCCAGAATGCGGCCGCCGTACTGTTCCTTCCACTGCCAGACGCGAGCTTCGAATTTCTCCCGCCCCAGATCGTGGCGCGTCAGACCTTCTTCCTTTAGCTGCCGCTCCACCATGATCTGGGTGGAGATTCCGGCGTGATCGGTGCCCGGCAGCCACAGCGTGTTGACGCCGAGCATCCTGCGCCAGCGGATCTGCGCGTCGATGATCGAGTGTTCGAACATGTGGCCGATGTGCAGCGCTCCGGTGACGTTAGGCGGCGGGATGACCAGGGAAAAATAAGGCTCGCCGGGCCGCGCTTCGGCATGAAACAGGTTGGTTTCCGCCCACCAGTTGGCCCAATGCGGCTCAAAGCGCCGCGGCTCATACACTTTATCCAGGGTCGGCTGACTCTCCATGGGAAATTTAATTTTAACAAGGCCGCCGCGCGCCACAGGCGCTTGCAAAGTCCGCTTTCGGCGGCCGGTGATCCATCAGGCCCGGATCTTGGAAATGATAGCCCTGGCCGCCGCGCGGCCGGTGCGGATGCAATCGGGGATGCCAACTCCTTCGTAGGCATTTCCGGCCAGATGCAACCCTTCAATCTCCGCCGCTCGCCGCTGAATCTCCGCCACTCGCCCCAGGTGGCCCAGGGTGTACTGCGCCATCGCCAGCGGCCAGCGGGAAATCGCGTGATGAAGAGGCGGCGCCGTAAGGCCGAGGATTCGCTTCAACTCGCCGCGCGCCATCTCCACAATCGATTCATCGGATTCTCCAAGGATCGCCTCGTCCTCCACGCCTCCGAAAAAACAGCGCAGCAGGACGCGATCGGCCGGCGCGCGGAACGGAAATTTTGTGCCGACGAAGGTCGCCGCGGCCAGCCGCCGGCGTTCGCGTTTGGGCACCAGAAAGCCGAATCCGGCGCGGATCCCATCGAAGTCGGAGTCGCGATAGACCAGCGTCAGCGTCAACGATGAGCTATACGGGACCGCCTTCAGAAGCCGCGCCAGCTCCGGATCGATTCCGCCGAGCAGATCCCCCACCGACCACGCCGGACCCGCCAGAATCACATGCCCGGCTTCGATCCATCCTCCGCCCGTGCGCACGCGAAAACCTCTTTCAACCGCCTGCACTTCTTCGTGGCGCACGTCGAGGCCGCGCGAGAGCGCTTCCACCATCGCGCTCAATCCGCCCTTGAGCGTCCGGAACAGAGGACCCTCCGCCGGCGGGCGTTTCGAGCACATGACCGCTCTGGCCAGGCTGCCGCGCGAGGCTTCCATCTCAAAAAAGCGCGGCAGCACGCTGGCGGCGCTCATGCGGGACGGATCGCCGCCGTAGACGCCGGAAAGCAGCGGCTCGGCCAGATAGTCCAGCGTCTCCTGGCCGAAGTGATCGCGCACGAAATCCGCCACGCTGCGGTCCGCGCAAGGCCGCGGCCGTCGGAACAGCTCGGCGCCCATGCGGAACTTCGCCGCCCAGCTCAGCAGCGGCGATCGCAGCACCGGCAGCAGCTTTGACGGCACCATCATCGTCATGCCCTCGGGCAGCGCGAGGAGCCGTCCTTGTTTCAGGATGTAGGTCGTTCTCTGCGAATCGTTGGAACCGATCACCTCCGCGCCCAGCCCCAGTTCTTCAATCAAGGCGAGCGCTTCGGGCTTTTGCGAGAGGAAACCATCCGGACCGTTGTCGAACGTGCAGTTTTCCCAATGCCGCGTCTCGATGACGCCGCCCAGGCGCGGGCGTTTTTCAAAGACGACGCACTCGATTCCGGCGCGCTTCAGATCGTAGGCCGCCGCGAGGCCGGAGACACCGCCGCCGGCGATCACCACGCGCTTGGAGCCGGTCATCAATTCCCTCAACGATCAGCGGCGGCTCAGGGTTTGAATTCGCGCACGAT
Organism: Terriglobia bacterium; assembly: GCA_021324615.1. Taxonomy (GTDB): domain Bacteria; phylum Acidobacteriota; class Terriglobia; order Bryobacterales; family Bryobacteraceae; genus Palsa-187. Next base: position 6,061 of record JAJPIT010000015.1, read on the forward strand.
TTCGACGCATGCCTTGACGTTCTCCACCGGCGTTTCCGGCAGGATTCCGTGGCCCAGATTGAAAATGTGCCCGGGCCGCGATCCGGTGCGCTTCAACAGCTCGTGAACGCGCATGCGGAGCTCCGGAAGCGGCGCCAAGAGCACGGCGGGATCCAGATTGCCCTGCACCGCGCTGCGGTAGCTGATATCCATCCAGGCCTGATCGATATTGATCCGCCAATCCACGCCCATCACGTCCCCGCCGGCGGCGTGCAGCTCGCGGAAAAAGCCGCCTGCGCCGGTGCCGAAATGGATCACCGGAACGCCCGCCGCGCGGATCCGCTCGATCAGCGCGCGGCTATACGGCGCAACGAAGCGCACATAATCGTCCGGGCCAAGCGCGCCCACCCAGCTATCGAAAACCTGGATGATCCGCGCTCCGGCGGCCACCTGCAACACGCCGAAGGAGCCCAGCACGTCCACCAGCTTGCCCATCAGCCGCCGCCACAGCGTCTCATCGCGATACATCATTTGCTTGGTGCGGATAAAGTGGCGCGACGGGCCGCCTTCGATCATATAGCTGGCCATGGTGAACGGCGCCCCCACGAATCCGATGACCGGAACGCGGCCGGCCAGCGCCTTCACCACCATCTGGATCGCCTCGCCCACATAGCCCAGATCGTCGGTGTTGGAGATCGACAGGCTATCGATGTCTCCTGAGCTGCGCACCGGGTTGCTGATCACCGGACCCTCACCGGCGACGAACTTCAGTTTCAGCCCCATCGGTTCGACCGGCAGCAGCAGGTCGGCGAAGATGATGGCGGCGTCGACATCCAGGATCTCCACCGGCTGTAGCGTGACCTGGGCCGCCAGATCGGGGCGTTTGCAGATTTCCAGAATCGTGTGCCGGGCGCGTATCTCCCGGTACTGCTTCATATAGCGCCCCGCCTGCCGCATGAACCAGACCGGACGGACGTCGGTCGGCCGGCGTCGGCAAGCGTCGAGAAAGCGGCTGTTCATTGTCGCAACGCGCATCCTGTTACTCCCGGTGTGTGAGGCCTTTTTGGGAGAAGACGCCCAAGACATTCCTCTCTCCAGGCCGACCTTGCAAGACGGGTCAGTGTCGCCCCAAGAACAAAGTTAGCACATCACGTTTCAGGAAATCGTCTTTTTTTCGCGCCCATCCTCATCGCGGGGCCGGCCGCGGCGGATTCGTTTCAGGATCTGCGGGACACGCTCGCCGAGCGCTGTGGGAAGCGCCGCCTCAAAGTGCAGATCCGGCGTGCGAAAGAGCTGCAACCGCTCCGCTAACTGCCGCCTCAGGAACTGCTTGGCGTGATTGATCGCATCCAGCGTAGTGCTCTGTTCCTGGGCCGATCCGCGCAGCACGAGCTGCACGTGCGCGTGGCGAAAATCTGGCGAAAGATGAACCTCGCTCACATTCGCCGGTCCAACGCGCGGGTCCGACATTTCATATCCGATGAGCTCCTCGAGCTCCTCGCGGATGCTTTCCGAGACGCGCTCGGCGCGATGGGGGTCCAAGTCTCAGAATAACTCAAGAGCCGGCCGCTCCGGCAGGGTTTCGGTTACGCCAGATCGAACTTCTCATGGTGCAGCAGCGGATCGCTCTTGACCAGCACCGGGCGCCGCAAGACCTCTTCGAGTTCTTCCAGGTACTTGTTCTGATGCGACTTCAGAACTTTCGCCACATCCGGATGAACGCGCAGCATGACATCCTTGCCTTCGATGCTGGCGGCGATCTTGCGGGCTTCGGTGAGAATCTCGCTCACCACAGTCTGGACGCTCTTGATGTATCCGGCGCCGTCGCAGTACGGGCAGGGCGAACACAGTGTTCGCTCAAGCGACTGCTTGACCCGCTTGCGGGTGATCGCCACCAGGCCGAAGTCGTTGAACTGGAGGATTTTGTAGGGCGCCCGGTCGGCGCGCATCGCCTCTTCCAGCGACTGCATGACTTTCTGCCGGTTCTTGCGCTCATCCATGTCGATGAAGTCGATCACGATGATGCCGCCCAGGTCGCGCAGCCGCATCTGCCGCACGATCTCCTTGACCGCCTCCATGTTGGTCTTCACGATGGTGTCTTCCAGGCGGTTGGTCTTTCCGACGTACTTGCCGGTGTTGACGTCGATGGCCACCAGCGCCTCGGTCTGATTGATGACGATAAAGCCGCCCGACTTCAGCCAGACCTTGGGCCGCAGCGCCTTTTCAAGCTCGGCCGTGATATTGAAAGCGTCAAAGATCGGAGCGTCGCGCGTGTACAGCTTGACCTTGCCGACCAGCGCCGGCTGGAAGCGTTCGACAAAACGGAGCACGCTCTCGTAGGTCTCTTCGTTGTCGATCCAGATGGCCTTGAAGCTGTCGGCGAGCTGATCGCGCAGAATGCGCTGCACGATATCCAGATCATGATGCAGCAGCGCCGGCGCCGGCTTCTTTTCGGCTTTCGCCTTGATATCCTGCCAGAGATTGTACAGAAACGCCATATCGGCGGCGATCTCTTCCTCGCTGCGGCCTTCGGCGGCGGTTCGCGTGATGAAGCCGCCGGTGGGCCCGGGCCGGCGCGCCTGCAAAATCCGCTTCAGGCGGAAGCGCTCCTCGTCGCTGGAAATTTTCCGGGAGACGCCCATATGCTCGAGCGTGGGCATGTAGACGACATAGCGTCCGGGCAGCGCGATGTGCGAGGTGATGCGGGCGCCCTTCTGTCCCAGGGGCTCCTTGGCGATCTGTACGATGATCTCCTGCCCTTCCTTCAGCATGTCGGAGATGGAGATCTGCTGGCTCTGGGGGCGCGTCACGGTGCGCTCGGCCGGCCGCGGTTCGTGGCTGTGTTCGCGGGCGCCTTCTGCGCCGCGCATCCGCCGCCGCATTCTTCTCGAAACCCGGTGCGGATAGCGCCCGCCGCGCTCGCGCACTTCGGCGCTGCCGCTTTCCGGCTCCGCCCCGGCTGGCGGCTCGGCGCCCGGCTCCGCAGCTTCCTCCGCCGGCTCCTCCGCCGCTTCGGCGTGGCTGAGGATCATTTCCTGAATATCCCGGTCCTCTTCCTCATCGAGCAGCGGCGCGACGGCGGGCGCGGTTTCCCTTTCCGCCTCTTCGATGGCCTCGGCCTCCTCGAAGGCGGGCGCCGGACCCTCTTCCAGCGGCGCCCCGTGCTCATGCGACGGAGCGTCGGGCAAAGCATTCTCCGGCGGATAGTGCAGCGGCTCGTCAAACTCGGTCTCGACCGCGTCTTCGCCGTCCTCGGCGGCGGTCGCCGCGGCTTCCTCCGCCGTTCCGTTCACTGTCAAAGAGGGCGGCGCGGTCTCCGGCTGCGGCCGCCCCGCGCCCTGATACTTGGCAAGCGATTCGCCCGGCAGGATCAAGGGAACCGGCTCCTCTGCGGCCGCTCCGGCTTCCGCTTCCGCTTCGCCGGCCGCAGCGGCGGGCGCCTCCGGCAGCGCGACCTCGGCGGCGTATTTCGATTCCGGGAATCCGCGCCCGCGGTTCCGCCGGCGCCGCGAACGGCGGCCGCGGCGGTCGCCGCGATCCTCCCGGCCCTGCTCCGTTCGTTCGGAGGCCTGCGGCGGCGCTTCGCCCTCCGGGACCTGCGCCGGCTCGCCCGCCTGCGCCGGCTGCGCGAGACGCCGTTCGCGTTCCCGCAACGGGCGCTCTTCCCCGGTTACCCGGTCGATATCCTCATGCTCTTCCAAAAAATCGGAAACGTAGAGGAACGTGTCGCGCTCCAGGCCCAGATCGACGAATGCCGACTGCATGCCCGGCAGCACCCGCGTCACGCGTCCCTTGTGAATGCTGCCGGCGAGCGAATACTCATTGGCGCGCTGGAAATAAACTTCGACGAGCTGATCGTCCTCGATCAGCGCCACTCGGGTCTCGTGGCGGTTGGACGAGATCACCAGTTCCTTGCTCATATCACCCTCCCTCAGCGGGGGCCTGACGCTCAGGAGGCGCGCGGTGATAAAGAAGCGGCTCGGGTGAACCTCTGGCCTCGGGCGGAGCCTGTCTCTCCCTACAGCTCCGGCTGCCATTACACCCGGCGGAACCGCCCAGCCCGGCCAGTCGTTAAGAAGATCGCATCACGGAAGGGTTAACTCAGATTCAAACGACGCGCCGCCATCGGCTCTGCGCTCTCTTCCATTCCACGGCTTCTTAA